>DATLTH010000414.1:0-4660 GCA_035533695.1 Allostellaceae bacterium
CGACACCGCCGACCGCCGCGGCGACCCGCAGACCTTGTGGCCCGAGGCGCGCACGGTCGTCGTCCTCGCAGTTAATTATGGCGGCGAGGACGATCCGCTGGCGGCCATCGCCGACCCGGAGCGCGGTGCGATCTCGATCTACGCCCGCGGCCGCGACTATCACGACACGCTGAAAAAGCGGCTCAAGGCACTGGCGCGCTGGATCGCGACCCATTGGCCGGGCGAGCTCAAGGTATTTGTCGATACCGCGCCGGTCATGGAAAAGCCGCTGGCAACGCAGGCCGGGCTCGGCTGGCAGGGCAAGCACACCAACCTGGTATCGCGCGATTTCGGCTCGTGGCTGTTTCTCGGCGAAATCTATCTGAGCGTGGCGCTCGATCCCGACGAGCCGGAGAAGGATCATTGCGGCCTCTGCCGGCGCTGCCTCGATGCCTGCCCGACCGATGCCTTCCCCGCCCCCTACCGGCTCGATGCGCGGCGCTGCATCTCCTATCTGACGATCGAGCACAAGGGGCCGATCCCGCATGAATTGCGGCCGGCGATCGGCAACCATATCTTCGGCTGCGACGATTGCCTCGCCGTCTGCCCGTGGAACAAGTTCGCCCAGGCCGGCACCGAGTCCGAGTTCCTGCCGCGCGCCACATTGACCATGCCGCGCCTCGCCGAGCTTGCCGCGCTCGACGACCCGGCGTTTCGCACCCGCTTCGCCGGCACGGCGGTCAAGCGCATCGGGCGCGACCGGTTTCTGCGCAACGTACTTATCGCGATCGGCAACGTGCGCACGCCCGAGGCCGAGCCCGCCGCTGGGCTGATTGCCGCGGCGCGGCATTGCCTGGGCGATCCCTCGCCATTGGTCCGCGGCGCGGCGGTCTGGGCACTCGGCCGCATCGCCCCATATATGCGGACAGAAGCCGCCCTTCGTCTCGCCGAGGAGGCCGATCCGACGGTCCGGGCGGAATGGGCGCGGCTTGTTTCGGGCACGACAGGAGCTTCGGGCAGATGATCGAACGCAGACCCTTTGCCAGCCTCGGGCATGAGAGGCTCGACTGGCTCGACACCCGTCATCACTTCTCGTTCGCGCAGTACCACGACCCGGCGCGGATGGGCTGGGGCGCGCTGCGCGTGTGGAACGACGACGAGATCGCCGCCGGGACCGGGTTTCCGCCGCACCCGCATGCCGACATGGAAATCATCACCTATGTGCGCGACGGAGCGATCAGCCACGCCGACAGCCTCGGCAACGAGGGCCGCACCGTGGCCGGCGACGTCCAGGTAATGTCGGCCGGGACCGGAATCCGCCATGCCGAATACAACCACGAGAGCGAGACGACCCGGATTTTTCAGCTCTGGATCGTGCCGACCCGGCGCGGCGGCCCGCCGAGCTGGGGCACAAGGCCGTTCCCGCAAGCCGACCGCGCCGGGCGCCTTGTCGCCCTGGCGAGCGGCGACCCGGCCGACGGCGACGCATTGCCGATCCGCACCGACGCGCGGGTGCTGGGCGGGCGGCTCAAAAAAGGCGAGTCCGTCGAGTATGCCTTGCGCCCCGGCCGTCACGCTTATCTGGTGGCGGCCAGCGGCGCGCTGACGGTCAACGGCGTGCGCGTCGAGGCGCGCGACGGGGCCGCCATCCGCGACGAAACGCAGCTGAGCCTTACCGCGCTCGACGACAGCGAACTGGTGCTGGTCGACAGCGCCTGATCGGCCAGGAACTGGTCAGGCCGCTTCGTCGCGGCGCGCGGGGTTGATCTGCTCGATGCGGGACGCTTCGGCCTCAAGATCCTCGGCGGTGCGCAACCGGGCGTCCCATATCGTCGGGTTAGCGGTGCGCTCGGCCTGTTCGCGGTACCAGCCCGCCAGTTCGCGCAATTTTTGCGGATCGTCCATCACCTCACTCCCAACGCCGGCAACAGACTAGGCGCAATCCGTGACGCTAAATTGACATGGATCAATCTCGGCTTGCCGGTCGCGGTTCGCGCTCGACAACGCCGCTTGCGTGATGATATCGGCCACGCGCCATCCGAAGTTGAAGCGAGGCAGGGGCAAAACCACAGGCGATGAGCCGGCGCATTTATTTTGACGGCCTCAACCTCTCGCTCGAACACGGGACTGGCATTGCGACCTATACGCGCACGCTTGCCCGCGTCGCTCGGGACCTCGGGCACGAGATCGGCGTCGTCTACGGCACGCCCCAACGGCCGGCAGCGAACCCGCTGATGCGGGAAATCGCGTTTTTCGACAGGCGCGACGCGGTATCGGTTTCTATGCCAAGACGGACATACAATGACATCTCCGATCTGCTTCGTTCGCCGCTCGGGGTGCGACCCGCCGCCATCAATCTGACCGGCACCGTCATCACCGACCAGTTCGAGGGGCGCCTGCCGGTGCATGACCACCTCTTTGTCGCGCGCAACCTGTTCGCCAATGCGCGGCGGTATTTCGCGTGGAGCGGGCATTTCACCGACCTCTTTTTCACTACCGCGCCGGATATCCTTCACTGTACCTACCAGCTGCCGCTGCGCGCCAAAGCCGCCTGCAACATCTACACCATTCACGATCTGGTGCCTTTGCGGCTGCCCTACGCCACGCTCGACAACAAGCGCCAAACCTACCGATTGCTGCGCAAGATCGGAGCCGAGGCCGACCACATCGTCACCGTTTCGGAAAATTCGCGACGCGATATCATCCAGCTTCTCGATGTCGCGGAAGAGCGTGTAACCAACACGTACGAAGCGGTCGCGTTCCCGCGCGAGCTCCTCGAACGCCCGGACGATGTCGTGGCGGAGCAATTGCGCAGTTCGTATCGCCTGGAGCCGCGCGAGTATTTGTTGTTTTACGGGGCGCTCGAACCGAAAAAGAATGTCGCGCGGCTGATCGATGCCTACCTGCTGTCGGCGGTCGACATTCCGCTGGTGATCACCGGCGCCGTGGGCTGGGGCAACCAGGCCGAAGTCAAATTGCTCGAAGAGTTGCAAGCCGAGGAACGTGCCCAGCGGCGCGGCACCCGGCGCATCTACCGCTTCGAGTATGTCAGTCTGCCGATGCTCGTCACCCTGATCCGGGGCGCCCGCGCGGTGCTGTTCCCCTCGCTTTACGAGGGCTTCGGACTGCCGGTGCTGGAAGCGATGCTGCTCGGCACGCCGGTGGTGACCTCGCGCACCTCATCGCTGCCCGAAATCGCGGGCGACGCTGCGCTCTACGTTAACCCTTACGACATCGACGACATGACGCGGGCGATCAAGACCATCGCCGCCGACAAGGACCTGCGCGGCGAGCTGTCGCGGCGCGGCCATGCGCAGGCGGAATTGTTCTCGGTCGAGCGCTATCGCGAGCGCGTCGCGGCGCTCTATGACCGGCTCGCGTAAGCCCGATTTCGACGCGGATTTCCGCGCGCGCCTCGCCGCGCTCCTGGCGTGGCGGCGCGATGTCCGACGGTACCGCCGCGATAGTCCGCCTGCGGGAACGATCGAGCGGCTCCTCGCGCTCGCCCATCTCGCGCCCTCGGTCGGGCTGAGCCAGCCCTGGCGCTTCGTGCTGGTCGAGACGGCGGCCCGCCGCGCCGCCGTGCGCGACAATTTCACCCGCTGCAACGCCGCTGCGCTCGCCGCGCAAACGCCCGAGCGGGGCCGGCACTATGCCCGCCTCAAACTCGCCGGGCTCGACGATGCGCCCTGCCACCTCGCCGTCTTCGCCGATCGCGCCGCCCGCCAGGGCCACGGCCTCGGCCGCCATACGATGCCGGAGACGCTGGACTACTCCGCCGTCATGGCGGCGCACACCTTGTGGCTGGCGGCGCGCGCCGAGGGCATCGGCATGGGCTGGGTCTCCATCCTCGACCCGGCAGCGGTCGCGGCGGCGCTCGAGGTTCCGGCGGAGTGGCGCTTTATCGGCTATTTCTGCCTTGGCTACGCCGCGGCGGAGGATGACGTGCCGGCGCTCGAGCGCGCCGGCTGGGAACAGCGTCGGCCGGCGCAGGAGTTCCTGATCCGGCGTTGATCGGGGAGCCTTCTCAGCCCAGGCTCTTCTCCAGCAGGTCGAGCGCGGCGATCGAGAAGGCGCGCATGTTGTCGACCCGGTCGTCCCTGCCGGTTTCGACGGTCAGCGAGCGGTGGCCCGTGGGGCCGATCACCGCGACGCAGGAATGCCCGGCGGCATGGCCGTAGCGGCTGCCGGTCGGGCCGGCGGTGCCGGTCTCGCCGACCGCCCAGGTCGTGCCGAGACGCTCCATGATCTTGCGGGCGAACAGCAGCGCGTAGGGCTCGGTCGACGGCGTGATGCCGGTCATCGCGGCAAACTCGGCTTCGGTGACGCGCAACAGTTCGGTGCGCGACTGGCGCGTGTAGACGACCGCGCCGCCGATGAAATAGGCCGAGGCGCCGGGCACCGCCAGGAGCGCGGCCGAGATCATTCCGGCGGTCGACGACTCGGCGACCGATATGGTCTCCTTGCGCGCCTTCAGCTTTGCCGCGATCCGTTCCGCCTGGGGCAACAAATCCTGTAACATCGCGCGCCTCCGCTATTGGCCCCCACTTGGGGTGACGCGGACCTTGCCGGTTCCGCGCCCCGCTTTGCAAGACTTTGCCGCGAAAGGAGCAATCCCGATGGGTTACGAGACGATCCTCTACGCCGAGGATGGCCCGGTCGGCACCCTGACGCTGAACCG
>DATLTH010000415.1:0-4898 GCA_035533695.1 Allostellaceae bacterium
GCATGGTGGAGGGGGCATTCGCGAGGGCGCCCCCTCCGGCTCGCTGCGCTCGCCACCTCCCCCGCGAAGCGGGGGAGGAACTGCGGAACGTGATGCGGTTCATTGATGGGTACTAGCGGTTCTGCCAATTCGGCTTGCGTCGTTCGGCGAAGGCGCGCGGCCCCTCGATGTAGTCCTGGCTCGCGAGGTTGGCTTCCTGCGCCGGATAGGTGCGCTGCATCGCCGCCGCCAGCGTCGGCTCGTCGAGGCTGTGGTAGACCACCTGCTTCGAGGCGCGGATCGCCATCGGCGAGCATTCGAGAACCTGCGATGCCCAGCGCCGCGCGGCGGCGAGCGCCTCGCCCGCCGGCACCACTTCGTTGACAAAGCCGAGCGCCTGGCCCTCCGCCGCCGAGACGCGGCGGCCGGTCAGGATCATGCCGAGCGCCTGCTTTTGCGGGATCATGCGCGGCAGGCGGTGGACGCCGCTGCCGGCGATCAGGCCGACCCGCGGCTCGGGCAGGGCAAAGACCGCGTTTTCCGCGGCGACGATGATGTCGCAGGCGAGCGCGGTCTCGAACCCGCCGCCCATCGCGACGCCGTTGACCGCGGCGATCAGCGGCTTGTCGAGGTCGAAGCGCGAGGTCAGCCCGGCAAAGCCGGTCTTGGGCCGCTTCCCGCGCCGTCCGGCCGCCTGGACCTTCAGGTCGTTGCCGGCGGAAAACGCCCGATTCCCGGCGCCGGTGATGATGCCGACCCACAAATCCGGGCTCGCGGCAAACTCGTTCCACACACGGTCGAATTCCCAATGCGCTTCGCTGTGCAGGGCGTTCAACACCTCGGGCCGGTTGATCGTGACGATGCGGACCCGGCCCTCGTCGGCGACGGTGCAGAAATGGTAATCGGTCATCGGTCGAACCTTTGTTAGAGGCAGGGGGCGAGGCCGCCGGAGTTCGCCGGCAACACTCCTTGATCCGCCGGGTTGCGGCAATCCCGTTGCAGCGTCTCAAACTGCCGCCATCGCGGCGCGGGCGAGGGGATTTTCGAGGGCGGTAGGGTTATGGTGCCGATGCCAAGAGGATCGAACTGCCATGACGGTTTCCCTGCGCCATCCCCATACCGGCGAGATCAAGGTATTGCCGGAAGGCTGGAGCTGGGCCTGCTGTCTCGGCGTCGGCATTCTCGGCATGCCGCTGTTCCGGCGCGGTCTGCCGGTCCAGGGCGCGCTGATGGTCGCGTTCAATATGGTCGCGCTGACGGCCGCCCTGGTTCAGTCCCAGCGCGCCGCGATGCTCAACGGCTGGCTGACGGTCATCTGGGTCGGCCTCAGCATCTTTTACGGCATGAAGGCCAACGAGATGGTGGTCAACCGCTATCTGGCGCTCGGCTGGCAGCGCGCCGGGCCGGGCCGCGACTGGGCCTGACAGCTCCCCTCACCCTCCGCGATTGACATCCCCTTGCGGCAACGGTGTGATCCGGCCACGATTTGCAGCGCATGGGAGGAAGCCTTGGCCAAGTTCAGGATCGCGACGCCGGCGGGCGCCAGCTTTACCGTCGCCGGCGGCGGCTATGGTTACGAATTGGAGGCGTTGGTGCCGCTCGACGCCGAAATTTACGAGATCCCGGCCGGTTCGGAGGACGAGTTCGTCGCCGCGGCGAAGGACGCCGACGCGCTCTACGCCAAGGGCAGGCGCATCACCGGGAAGATGATCGAGGGGTTGCAGCGCTGCAAAATCATTTCGCTCGGCAGCGTCGGGGTCGACACGGTCGATGTCGAGGCGGCGACCCGAAAGGGCATCCCGGTGACCAATTGCCCCGACACGTTCATCGAGGAAGTCGCCGATCATGCGATGCGCCTCATCCTGGCCACGCACGGCCGCCTCGTCGAACAGGACCGCATGGTGCGCGAAGGCCGCTGGGCGGAGGGCCGCCCGGCGCTGTTGCAGATCCCGCGGCTGCGTGGGCTGACGCTTGGGCTGATCGCGTTCGGGCATGTCGCCCGCGCCGTCGCCGAGCGCGCCAAGCCGTTCGGCCTGCACATCGTCGCGTACGATCCGTTCATCGAAGAAATGGTGATGACCGAGCGCGGCGTGGAGCCGGTCAGCCTGCCCGAACTGTTGGCGCGCGCCGACTTCATCTCGATGCATTCGCCGGCGACCGCGAGCGCGCAGCGCATGATCCGCGAAGAGCATTTCCGCCAGATGAAGCCGAGCGCGATCTACATCTCGACGGGGCGCGGGCCGACGACCGACGAGGCGGCGCTGATCAAGGCCTTGGACGAGGGCATGATCGCCGGCGCCGGGCTTGATGTGCTCGAGCAGGAACCGCCCGGCGGCAATAACCCGTTGCTGCGGATGAACAAGGTGATCCTGACCGCGCATGTCGCCTCGGCAACCTCGCGCTTCGACCCGGCGCGCCGGCGCCGCGTCGGCCTCGAACTGTCGCTGGCATTGACCGGCAAATGGCCGATGTCGTGCGTCAACCCGTCGGTCTTGGCGGCGAGCGGCCTGAAGCAATGGCAGCCGGTGTCGATGGAGCGCGGCCCCAATTCGTAGCCTCATCGCTGCAGCCGTCATCCGCGGGCTTGACCCGCGGATCTCGCAGATGGCCGGGTCAAGCCAGGTCAAGCCCGGCCACGGGGTGGCGAACGAGGCGATTCAAGCTTAAACGACAATGCGCTAGTTGCCGGTGCCGCGCGTTGCCGAGGCGGATTCGGAGGCGCTCAGATGCGCCGCGGTGTTGATGATCGCGGTATGCGTGAAGGCCTGCGGGAAATTGCCGAGCAGCCGCTGGGCCACGGGGTCGTATTCCTCGGACAACAGGCCGAGATCGTTGCGCAGCGACAGCAGCCGTTCGAACAGTGCGATCGCGTCGGCGCGCCGGCCGATCAGCGCCAGGCTGTTGGCCAGCCAGAAGCTGCACGGCAGGAACACGCCTTCGCCTCCCGGCAGACCGTCGCCGCCGCGGCGCATCGGATAGCGGCGCACGAAGCCACCGTCGAGCAGCTCGCGCTCGATTGCCTCGATGGTGCCGCGGATGCGCGGGTCTTCAGGCGGCAGAAAGCCGACCTGGGGGATCAGCAACAAAGAGCCGTCGAGGTCGCGGCCACCGTAATGCTGGACAAAGGTGTTGCGTTTGGGGTCATAGCCGTGCGCCAGGATTTGGTCTGCGATCTTATTCCGCAACCGCTCCCAATGGTCGCGCGGGCCCTCGAAATTGTGCTGCTCGATCGACTTGATGCCGCGATCGAACGCGACCCAGGCCATGATCTTGGAGAACGTGAAGTGGCGTGGTTTGCCGCGCACCTCCCAGATGCTTCGATCAGGCCGCTCCCACACCGTCTCCAGATACTCGAGCAGCTTCGTCTGCAGGTCCCAGGCGAACGAACTGCTCTCGAGCCCGAAGCGCTGACACGCATAGAGCGCGTCCATCAGTTCGCCATAGACGTCGAGCTGAAACTGGTCGTAGGCGCCGTTGCCGACGCGCACCGGGCGGCTGCCTTCGTAGCCGGGCAGCCAGGGAATCTCCTGCTCGATCAACTGCCGCTCGCCGGCCAACCCGTACATGATCTGCATTTCCGAGGGATGACCGGCCGCCGCGCGCAACAGCCACTCGCGCCAGGCGCGCGCCTCGCTGCGATAGCCCGAACTGAGCAGCGCATAGAGGGTCAGCGTCGCATCGCGGATCCAGCAGAACCGGTAGTCCCAGTTGCGCACCCCGCCGATCCACTCCGGCAGCGACGTTGTCGGCGCTGCGATGATCCCGCCGGTCGGATAATAGGTCAGCATCTTCAATGTGATCAGCGAGCGCATGATGGCCTCGCGCCAGGGCCCCTTGAGCGAGCAATGGCTCGACCAGTCATGCCACAACGTCTCGGTTTCCAGCAGCGCCTCGTGCGGGTCGCGATAGCGGTACGCCTTGTGGTGCGAGGGATACCAACTCATTGTGAACGGGAGGATTTCGCCGGCATTGACGGTGAACTCGCCGACCGTCGTCATGTCGGCTGTGCCGCGCAGATCAATCGGCGCGATGAACTGGATCGCGTTCGGGCCAGCCACCGCGCCCGGGCCGCCGAGATGCCGGCGCACCCACGGGATGCCCCGCCCGTAATCGAAGCGCAGCACGATCTCGGTCTGCATCTTGACGCTGCCGCTGTCGCCGCGCACCAGCCGGATCACGTCGACCTGTTCTTCGCTGTCGATCAGCGGCATGAAATCGATGACCGTGACGCTGCCCTCGGCGGTCTCGAAGCGGGTTTCGAGGATGCCGGTGTCGTCGCGATAGCGCCGCGACTTGCGCTCAACCGGCCCCTGCGGCGCGATCAGCCACCGTCCATGCCGCGCATCGCCGAGCAGCGCGGCGAAGACGGAACCCGAATCAAAGCGCGGCAGGCACAACCAGTCGATCGATCCGTCACGCGACACCAACGCCGCGGTGTGGGCATTGCCGATGATGCCGTAATCCTCGATCGGCGTGCTCATCGCGCGCCGATTTGTGATGGGCGGGAAACCATGTGCGGTCCTCGGAAAAGCGGGCCTCGGCGTGGGGATGGGCGAAAGCGCGGGTCGGGCTTCGGCCGTCCTGTCAGCGGGCGCTGGGGCAGCCCCAAAAAAGAGAGGCAGGGCGCGTGCCCTGCCAGCCTGTTCTTGCGATTTTTCATACCGGCTGGAAACCGGAAATTCCCGGCCGTTGAGCGCGATTCCTCCCTAAACTCGGTCCCGGCGCTGACTGCGCGCGTGGCTTATGGCGTTACAGTACGCAAATTGCCGCACCCGGTCACGCGGTTTTTTCGCGCCTTCTGGTGTTTTTCCCCCCGCCTCGCTACTAGAGTGCCGAGTGTCGCCGGCGAGCGAGGTGCCATGCGCCTGTCCCAGTATTTCCTGCCATTGCTGCGCGAGAACCCGAGCGAGGCGCAGATC
>DATLTH010000416.1:0-10661 GCA_035533695.1 Allostellaceae bacterium
CCGCCCCTTGTGCAGCATCGCGATGCGGTCGGCAATCTTGCGCGCACTCGTCATGTCGTGGGTGATCGAGATCGCGGTCGCACCGAGGCCGCGCACCCGTTCGCTGATCAGCCGATTGATGACGTCGGCCATGATCGGATCGAGGCCGGTGGTCGGCTCGTCGAAAAACAGGATCTCGGGCTCGGCCGCGATCGCCCGGGCCAATGCCACCCGCTTCTGCATGCCGCCCGACAACTCGGCTGGGCCGAGCGAGCCCACTTCGGGGCCGAGCCCGACCGAGGCGAGCTTTTCCAGCGCTATCTGGTGCGCTTGTTGCCGCGGCATGCCGCGCCCCTGGATCAACCCGAACGCGACATTCTCCCACACGCTCAGCGAATCGAACAGCGCGCTGCCCTGGAACAGCATGCCGAATTTAAGCATCAACCGAGCCCGCGCGGCGTTGCCGATCCCGACCGTCTCCTCGCCGTCGATGCGGATCGACCCGGCATCCGGACGCAGCAGCCCGAGAATGCATTTGATCAGGACCGATTTGCCGGTCCCCGACCCGCCGATGATGACAAGGCTCTCGCCGGCGTCGCAGGCGATGTCGAGGCCGTCGAGCACGCTCTTGCGGCCGAACGATTTTTTCAGGCCGGAGACGGCGATCTTGGGGATTCTGGGGACCGGGGCATCGCTCATCGGGCAAAAAACGCCTGGGTCAGGAAATAGTCCGACAATAGAATGAGGATCGAGGCGGAAACCACGGCGTAGGTCGTCGCCTGGCCGACCCCCTCGGCGCCGCCCCGCGAATGGTAGCCCTGATAGCAGCCCATCAGCGCGACCAGAAAGCCGAACACCGCCGCCTTGACGAGACCCGACACGACGTCCGTCGTCGCGAGATACTGCTCGGTCTGCGTCAGATAGGCCACCGGGTTGAAGCTGAGCTTGTAGGTGCCGACGAGAAAGCCGCCGAACACGCCGATGATGTCGGCGACAAGCACCAGGGCGGGCAAGGTCAAGGCTCCGGCCAAGAGGCGCGGCAATACCAGATAGCGCAACGGGTCGGTCGACAGCGTGGTCAGCGCGTCGATCTGCTCGGTGACGCGCATCGTGCCGATTTCGGCCGCCATCGCCGCGCCGACCCGCCCGGCCACCATCAGCGCGGCGATGACCGGCCCCAGTTCGCGGGTCACCGACAGCACCACGACGGTCGCCACCGCCCCCTCGGCGTTGAACCGGGCGAAGCCGGTATAGGATTGCAATGCCAGCACCATGCCGGTGAACAGCGCGGTCAACCCGACGACCGGCAATGAGTAATAGCCGACAAAAACGATCTGCCGGGCGATCATGCGCGGATAGTAGGGCGGGCTGGCGCCGGCGGCGAGCGCCCGCCCGGTGAACAGCGCGAGCCGCCCGGCGGCGGCAAGAAAGGTGAGGAACGCCGCGCCGATCGACGCGAGAAAGTCGGTCATCCCGGTGGGTTTGCCGGAAGCGGCGTGCCAAGCAGATCGCGATAGACCCGGTGGTAGCGCGCGCCGAGCCGGCACAAGATCTCGTAGCCGATCGTGCCGGCATCGGACGCCGCGTCGTCGACCCGATACGCGTCGCCGAGCAGTTCGATCATCATTCCGGGGCAAGCCAAAGCCGGGTCCACCGCCGAGACATCGAACGTCACGAGATCCATCGAGACCCGGCCTATCAGAGGAACGCGCACGCCGGCGAGATGGCCGCAGCCGCGACGGCCAAGCGCGCGCGGCCAGCCATCGGCGTAGCCGACCGCCACCGTCGCGATGCGGCCGGGCGCCTCCATCACATGCGCGGCACCGTAGCCAACCGACTGACCGCTGTCAATTTGGCGGATTTGCAGGATTTTTGCGCTGAGCCGCACGACCTGGCGCAGCGGATTGGGGCGTCCCGGACACGGGTTGACACCGTAAAGCGCCGCACCCGGACGCACCAGGTCGAAGTGATAGGGTCGCCCAAGAAATACCCCGCAGGAGGCCGCAAGGCTCGCGCTCACCCCGGGCAGACGCGCGGCGGCGGCGGCGAATCGGGTGCGCTGGGCCGCGTTCATCGTGTGCCCGGGGCTGTCGGCGCAGGCGAGATGGCTGATCACGGCATGCCACGCGATCGCCGGCCGGCTCTCGATGACGGTTTCGAACTCGCGATCGGTGAGCCCCAGCCGGGCCATGCCGGTATCGACATGCAGGATGGCCGGGTGCCCGCCCGGCAAGCTCGCCCATTGCTCGATCTGGCCGGGATCGTTGAGGACGGGTATCAGGCGGTGCGCCGCAAACTCGGCCGCGGTGCCGCAGAGCGGGCCGTTGAAAACCGCGATCTTCGGCAGGCCGCCGACCGCCTGCCGCAGCGCGATCCCCTCGTCGAGGGTCGCGACAAAGAGCATCCGGCAGCCCGCCGCTACCAACGCGCGCGCCACCGGCACGGCGCCGAGGCCGTAGGCGTTGGCCTTGACCACGGCGGCGCAGGCAGCCGGCATCGCCGCGGCGGCGAGGAGCCGCCAGTTCTCGACAATGCCGCCGAGGTCGATCTCCAGGATCGCGCCGGCGCGGCTGGCGGGATCGGACACCATGTTCAGGACAGAATATCAGTACTCGGCTGTCGGCAGCCGCTCGGGACCGATGAAATTGTCGAATTTCGTGGTCTCCGCCTCGAAATGCAATTTAACCGTGCCGATCGGCCCGTGCCGCTGTTTGGCGATGATGACGTCGGCGATGCCGTAGGAACTCTCGCAGCGCTCCTTCCAGCGCTCGTAGCGGTCGTTGAACTTGTCGTCGCTCTCCTCGGGGCGGCGACTGGGCTCGCTGCGCGACAGGTAATACTCCTCGCGAAAGATGAACATCACGACGTCGGCGTCCTGCTCGATCGAGCCCGATTCGCGCAAATCCGCGAGCATCGGCCGCTTGTCCTCGCGCTGCTCGACGGCGCGCGATAATTGCGAACAGGCGAGGACCGCGACATCCAGTTCCTTGGCGATGGCCTTCAATCCCCGGGTGATGTCGGAGACCTCCTGGACCCGGTTTTCCATCGCCCGGCCGCTCACCGAGGGGCGCAGCAACTGCAGGTAATCGACGACAATCAGCCCCAGCCCGTGCTGGCGCTTCAATCGCCGCGCCCGCGTGCGCAATGCGCTGACCGACAAGGCCGGAGTGTCGTCGATATAGAGCGGCACCGCGGCGAGGCGCTGGCTCGCCTCGACGAACTTGTCGAAATCCTCGCGGCGCACCTCGCCCCGGCGGATGCGATCGGACGAGGTGCCGGATTCTTCGGCCAGGATGCGGGTCGCCAGCTGCTCCGCTGACATCTCGAGCGAAAAGAAGCCGACAACCGCGCCATCTTCGGCGGTGACATGCCCGTCCGCGCCGCGCACGCCGCGATAAGCCATCGCCGCCCTGAACGCGATATTGGTAGCGAGCGCCGTCTTGCCCATCGACGGCCGCCCGGCGAGGATGACCAGGTCGGAGGGGTGCAGCCCGCCGAGCTTCTTGTCGAGATCGGTGAAGCCGGTCGCCACCCCGACGGTCTTGCCGTCGCGCCGGAACGCCGCCTGGGCCAGCGTGATCGCGCTGGTCAGCGCCTTGCTGAATTCCTGAAAACCGCCTTCCGCCTGCCCGACCGTCGCCAGCTCGAACAATTTCGCCTCGGCGCGCTCGATCTGCTCGGTGCCGGGGTCGTCGAGATCGTGTGCGAACGCGTCGGCGACGACGTCCTGGCCGATCGTGATCAATTCGCGGCGCAGGTGCAGATCGTGGATCGTGCGGCCGTAGTGTTCGGCATTGATGATCGTGACCGCCGCCTCGGCGAGGCGGGCGAGGTATTGCGCCCCGCCGATCTCGGCGAGCGCGCCGTCCTGGTCGAACAGGTTTTTCAGGGTCACCGGGTTGGCGATCTGGCCGCGCTCGATCAGCTTGCCGATCGCCGCAAAGATGCGGCCGTGCACGGCATTGCCGAAATGCTCGGCGGCAAGAAACTCGGCGACCCTGCCGTGTGCCGCGTTGTTGATCAGGATCGCGCCCAAGAGGGCCTGTTCGGCCTCGGTATTGGCGGGCGGCTGCGGGACCCGATCGAGGTCGGGCTCGTGAAGCGGGGCGATACGTGCAGTTGTGGTGGACTCCATGTCCACGAATCTAGCACCGCTTGGCGACCAGCGCCGCAGCAAAGCCTCGCCGGCCGACCCCGCCAAACGGGCAGAAAGTCTAAGGGGCGAAATTGATCCCCGTGATCCTCATAAACCCAGGGGTGTGGATCAATCACGCGGCGCGGCCGGAGGCCTCGAGCGATTTGCCGGAACCTGCGTCGCCGTGGGCTTGCTCCCAACCGACCATGTAATCGCGGGTCAAGGGCACGGCATCGACCGCCTTGGCCAGCTGCATCTGAAAGTTGAGGTGGCCGTCGCGGCGGAAGGCAAGCTCGGCGCCGACCAGATACATCTCCCACATCCGGCAGAAGCGCTCGTCATAGAGGGCGCGGACGCGATCGCGGTTCTGTTCGAAGCGGCCTCGCCAGGCGCGCAGTGTTTCGGCGTAATGCAGGCGCAGGATTTCGATGTCGGTGATCCACAGGCGGGCGCGCTCCACTTCGGGCACCACCTCGGACAAGGCCGGCGAATAGCCGCCGGGGAAGATGTACTTGCGCAGCCACGGATTGGTCGTACCCGGTCCGTCCTTGCGACCGATCGAATGCAGCAGGGCGACGCCGTCGGGTTCGAGCAGTCGGCTCAGCGTGCGGAAAAACGTCGGGTACTGGTTGAGCCCGACATGCTCGAACATGCCGACCGAGACGATGCGGTCGTAACGTCCGGTTTCCTCGCGGTAGTCGCGCAGATGAAACCGCACCCGGTCGGCGAGGCCGGCCTGTGCGGCGCGCCGCGTCGCGACCTTGTGCTGCTCTTCGGAGAGGGTCAGGCCGGTCACCTCGACATCGCACTCCTGCGCGAGGTAGAGCGCGAGCCCCCCCCAGCCCGAGCCGATGTCGAGCACCTTCTGGCCCGGGGCGAGCAGCAGCTTCGACGCGATGTGCCGTTTCTTGTTGCGCTGCGCGGTGTCGAGATCGTCTCCCGGAGAGCTGAAATACGCACAGGAATATTGCCGGTCGCGATCGAGAAACAGCTCGTAAAGCTGGTCGGACAGGTCGTAGTGGTGGGCGACGTTGCGCCGCGCCCGCGGCACCGGGTTGTACTGGTACGCGCGGCGGACAAGGCGCCCTGCCGTCTGCCCCAGCCGCAGGATCCGCGCATCCGGCTGGCCCGCATCGTTTGCCACCAGCACTTCGATGAAATCGTAGAGCGTGCCCTCTTCGATCGTCAGCGTGCCGGCCATATAGGCTTCCGGCACCAACAGCCGCGGCCTCAACAGCAGCTTCCAGTGCAATGCCGGGTCGTGCAACCGCACGCAGGCCGAAGGGCCGGGGCCGCCTTCGAACACGTGACGCCTGCCGGCGGCGTCGATGACGCAGAGCCGGCCGATCCGGATGATTTGGGCGAGCGCACGCGCAAGTAGCATGCCATCGTATTATCAGACGAATTCTCGGCTAGACAAGCTCCCTCGGAGAGGCGCCCTCGGAGAAGCAACGCCGCTTCCGCCGTCGCGGCCTTGCCTTGACAGCGGTGGCGGCTGGCTCGCGTAATGCATGCGCGGTACGAAGAGGCGCCTTGATCACGGAGGAAGCCGATGCCGAACGAGAGCGTGCTGGACGACACCGAGATCATTCATTCCGCCTACGCGGAACGCGTGCGCGAGGTTTTCAGGGTCTTCGCCGACAATCTGAGCGTCGGCGAAAACGAGAAATTGTGCCGCGACCGCTTTGTCAGATCGCTCGACATGGTCAGGAGGGCGAGGGACCTCGCGCTGCAGGCCGCCAGCGGGAGCCTCGCCGCCGAATGGGCCGCGAGCGAGGTTGCCGAGCAGGCCGCCAAGAGCGAGGCGCAGGCCGCTGCCGGCGCGCTGTCGGCGGAGGACCAGGCGATGGTCGACAAGGTGCTGTCGGGCACGACCGGCGCCGCCGCGTTGCGGCCGTTGAACCCGGGCGCGCTGCGTCCCCGCCGCTAGCCTGGAACATGGCCGAGGCGGATCGCGCCGCGCCCTTTGTTGCGGCGACGGTACTGAGCGGGTTCATCGCGGCGGCCTATCGCGCGGTCGGCATCCCCGCGGCGGACGCCGCAAAAGCCGCGGAATTGATGGCGGCCTCCGACCTGTCCGGCGCCGACGGGCACGGCGTCTTCCGCTTGCCGCAATACATCCGCCGCATCAAGGCGGGCGGCATGAACACAATGCCCGACATCCGCGTCATCCGGCGCAGCAAGGCCGCCGCCCTGGTCGATGGCGACAACGGTCTCGGCAGCCTCGTCGTCGCGCGGGCGGTTGACGAGGCGATCGCGCTGGCCGGCGACAACGGCGTCGGCTGGGTCGGCGTGCGCCGTGGCAACCATGCCGGGGCCGCCGCGGTTTATGCCGCGATGCCGCTCGCCCACGACATGATCGGGCTCTATTTCGCCGTCGGCAACGCCAACCACCTGCCGCCTTGGGGCGGCATCGACATGCTGCTCTCGACCAACCCGATCGCGATCGCCGTCCCGGCGCTGGAGGAGCCGCCGCTCATCCTCGACATGGCGACCACGGTCGCCGCCTACGGCAAGGTCAAGGTCGCCGCGCAGCAAGGCAAGAGGATGCCGGAAGGCTGGATGATCGACCGCGAGGGCCGGCCGCTGACCGACCCCGGCCGGGCCGATGACGGCTTCCTTCTGCCGATCGGCGGCTACAAGGGCGCGGCCCTCGCCTTGATGTTCGGCCTCCTCGCCGGCACTCTCAACGGCGCCGCCAACGGCGCCGACGTCGTCGACTTCAACAAGGACGACACGACGCCGACCAACACCGGCCAGGCGATCTGCGTCATCGACATCAAGGCGTTTGCCGAGCCTCTCGCGTTCAAGCGCCAGGTCGATACGGTGATCCGGCAGTTGCACGGCTCGGCCCTCCTGCCGGGCTTCGACCAAATCCGCCTGCCCGGCGAAGACCGTCATCGCCGCCTCGCCGAACGGCAGGCGATCGGCATCCCGATCCCGCCGGAACTGCTGGCGGCGCTCGACAAGCTGGCGAGCGAGCTGAGCATCAAGCCGCTTTTCAACTAAGGATTCGGCGTCCCGGCAAAAGCCGGGACCCACCGATCAGCAAACTCCGAAGCCTCGCGTTAGGGCGACAAGCCGGGATACAGATCGATCCAATGCGGATTGTCGGCCTCGATCAAGCTGATCTTCCAGGCTCGTCGCCATTCCTTGATCTGCCGCTCGCGCGTCGCGGCAGCGGCCATCGCCTCGTGCACTTCGAACCACACCAGGCGATCCACCCCGTATTTCGCGGTGAAGCCCGCGACGGCTTTGATCTTGTGCTCCCAAACCCGCCGGACGAGATCGGGCGTGCTGCCGACATACAACGTGCCGTGCGGTTTGCTCGCGAGGATATAAACAAAGAACATGCAGGAGGTTGCCTGGTGGGTCCCGGCTTCCGCCGGGACGCCGAGATAAGCTTGAGGTTCATCATAACCGAACCGCCTTGAGGAGCAGCGTAAATGCCCATTCTCGTCGAAGCCTGTCCCGGCTATCGCCTGATCACCCTCAATCGGCCGGAGCGGTTGAACGCGCTGACGGTCGAGATGGCGGACGCGCTGAGCGCCGCGCTCGATGCGGCCGCCGCCGATCGGGGTTGCCGCGCCGTGGTGCTGACCGGCGCCGGGCGCGGTTTTTGCGCCGGGCAGGATTTGACCGCGATCCAAGGCATGACCTCGGCCGAGATCGCCGCGCTGCTCGACCACTACAATCCGCTGATCCGCAAATTGCGCGCCCTGCCGATGCCGGTCGTATGCGCGGTCAACGGGGTGGCCGCCGGCGCCGGCGCCAATCTGGCGCTCGCCTGCGACATTGTGCTGGCGGCGCAATCGGCGACATTCGTGCAGGCCTTCGCCCGCATCGGCCTCATTCCCGATTGCGGCGGCACCTGGATATTGCCGCGGCTGGTCGGCCCGGCGCGCGCTCGGGCATTGGCAATGCTGGCGGAGCCGGTGCCGGCCGAGACGGCGGCGCAATGGGGGATGATCTGGCAGGCGGTCGCCGATGACCGGCTGATGGACGAAGCGCATGCGCTCGCGGGCCGGCTGGCGAGCGGGCCGACCGAGGGACTGGCGCTGATAAAGCGCGCGCTCGACGCCGCGGCGGCCAATGATTTCGACCATCAGCTCGATCTCGAGCGCGACCTGCAGGCCGAGGCCAGCGCCACCCCCGATCACGCCGAGGCGGTCCGCGCCTTTCTCGCCAAGCGCCCGCCGTCATTTGCCGGGCGGCGAAGCTGAACGCCGTTCGCCATGCCGCATGCCAGCCCGGCGATTTATGCGCGTTTCGCCTAGCAGGTCTGCGATAGACTGATAGAAGGCCCATTATCGGAGGATTGGGGAATGGCTCGGCAGTACCGGCGTATCTCGGCAGATTGTCATCTCGACATGCTTTGGCTGCCGCCCGACCTGTTCACGTCGAACGCGTCGAGCAAAATGAAGGATTTGATGCCGTATGTCGCCGAGAATGCGGACGGCGTGAAGCGCTGGACCGACAAGGAAGGCGCCGAGTACGGGCTGTGCGGCGGCGTCGGCGCCACCGGCACGCCGTGGGTCCCGGGCAAGCAGCTGCGCGCCGACAAGATGGCCGAAGCGGGCCTCTACAGCGACTATTTCGAAAAGGGCCTGCGCCGGCCGGGCGACCCGCACCTGCGGGTCAAGGACATGGACCGCGACGGCGTCGACGCCGAGGTCATCTACGGGATTCTCGCCGCCTGCGCGAAGATGCGGGACCCGGAAGCCGCCGACGAGATGCTGCGCATCTACAACAACTTCATGCACGATTTCAGCGGCACCTACCCCGACCGCATGATCGGCCTTGCCTGCCTGCCCTACAGCAACATCGAGGGCGCCGCGCGGGAAGTCCGCCGGGTCGCCAAGCTCGGGATGAAGGGCGTCGAGCTCAGCTGCTCGTGGCACATGACGCCGATGTGGCACCCGTCGTGGGATCCGCTCTGGGAGGCGGTCAACGAGACGCAGCTGCCGCTGCATTTCCACACCTTCCCGGCGACCGACCCCGAACTGCGCAAATCATTGGAGCCGACGATCGCGCGGCGCATGACCTATAGCGGGCTGTGCCGCTTCCAGATGACGCTGGCGACGATCCTCACCGATCTGATGGGAGCGGCGGTGTTCGAGCGCTTCCCGAACATCCGCATGGTGCTCGGCGAAAGCGGCATCGGCTGGATCCCCTACGTGCTCGACCGCATGGATTTCGAGTTCGAGGACCAGTACCAGGACCTCAAGCTCAAGCTGAAGCCGAGCGAGTATTGGCGCCGCCAGTGCCGCGCGACCTTCCAGTACGACCGGGTCGGCACCAAGCTGATCGACGAGATGGGCGTCGAGACGCTGATGTGGGGCTCGGACTTCCCGCATCCCGACGGGGTGTGGCCCGAGTCGAAAAAATACATCGACGAGCAGTTCGCCCACCTGCCGGCCGACATCACCTACAAGATGACCTGCGAGAACGCCGGCAAGTTCTACAATTTGATAAACTAGCACCTGCACCGGCAACGGTGCGTGCGGCAGAGCGCGCGTCCTGCGGGGCGCGCGTTTTGTTTTGCCACCGGCGTGGGCGGGCGCGACAGTATGTCGGGCTACGCTCCGAGGTGACGATGGCCGATGGCAGATCGATGACCGCGATCTCGATCCGTTTCGCGACGGCAGAGGATGCCGGGCTGCTGCTGCGGCTGATCCGCGAACTGGCCGTCTTTGAAAAATCGCCCGATGCCGTCGTCGCGACCGAGGAGGATTTGCGCCGGCATGGGTTTGGCCCGGACCCGCAGTTCGAGGCGATCCTCGCTTTCCTCGACGGCGAACCGGCCGGCACTGCGCTGTTCCACACGCGGTTTTCAACGTGGCTCGGCCGGCCCTGCCTCTATCTCGAAGACCTCTACGTCGCCGAAGCGGCGCGCGGCCAGGGCGTCGGCCGGCGGCTGATGGCGCGGCTCGCCAGGCTCGCCATCGAGCGCGGCTGGGGGCGGATCGATTTTCACGTGCTCGAGTGGAACCCGGCGCGCGCCTTCTACCACCGGCTCGGCATGGAAAACCTCAGCGAATGGCTGCGCTACGGTGCTGACAAAGACGCGCTGCAACGCCTCGCCGTAGAGGATCGCGACGAGGGCAGCTGACTTCCGCAGGATTGTCATTGCGAGGAGCGTAGCGACGACGCAATCTCGATCAGGAAGGAGCGGGCTGGTCGAGATGGCGTCGCTTCGCTCGCAATGACATCTGCGAATCACGCGGGAGGATTTTTATGCTCGATCTGTGGACCTGGCACACCCCCAATGGCCACAAGGTGCACATCGCGCTCGAAGAACTCGGCCTCGAATACAAGGTGATCCCCATTGATATCGGCGCCGGCGACCAGTTCAAGCCAGAGTTCCTCAAGATCAACCCCAATCACCGCATCCCGGCGATCGTCGACCCCGACGGTCCCGGCGGCAAGCCGTTCACCCTCTTCGAATCGGCGGCGATCCTGATTTACCTGTCGGAAAAATCGGGCGGCAAATTGATCCCGAAAGACCCGATCGGCCGCTACAAATGCCTCGAATGGATGATGTTTC
>DATLTH010000417.1:0-8065 GCA_035533695.1 Allostellaceae bacterium
CAGCGCATCGCAGCCCTCCCCGGTCACCGCAGACAAGGCCACGGTTTCGGTGTTGCGCTGCGCCTGGTTGACGAGGCTCGCGCGCGCCTCCTCGTCGAGCAGGTCGATCTTGTTCAGCACCTCGATCAGCCCGTCCTCGACCAAGTCGTTCTCCTCTGGGCCGAGGCCGAGATCGGCGAGCACGGCGAGTACATCGTCGCGCTGCGCCGCGCTGTCGGGGTGATGGGCGTCGCGGACATGGACGACAATGTCGGCCTCGGTGACCTCTTCGAGCGTCGCCCGGAACGCGGCGACAAGGTGGGTCGGCAGGTCGGAGATGAAGCCGACCGTGTCGCTGAGGATCGCCGTCCTGCCCGATGGCAGGTCGAGGCGCCGCATCGTCGGGTCGAGGGTTGCGAACAGCAGGTCCTCGGCGCCGACCGCGGCATGGGTCAGGCGGTTGAACAAGGTCGATTTGCCGGCGTTGGTGTAGCCGACCAGCGCCACAACCGGATAGGGCACGCGGCGGCGCGCCTCGCGGTGCAGGCCGCGCGTGCGTTTCACGTCGTCGAGTTCGCGGCGCAATCGGGCGATCCGCTCGCCGATCAGCCTGCGGTCGAGTTCGAGCTGGCTCTCGCCCGGGCCGCCGAGAAAGCCAAAGCCGCCGCGCTGGCGCTCGAGATGGGTCCACGAGCGCACCAGGCGCGAGCGCTGATACGACAAGGCGGCCAGTTCGACCTGCAGGCGACCCTCATGGGTCCGCGCGCGCGCCCCGAAGATTTCGAGAATGAGGCCGGTGCGGTCGATGACCTTGGCCTGCCAGCGCCGCTCCAGGTTGCGCTGCTGCACCGGCGACAGCGCGCCGTCGACGACGACCAGCCCGATCGCACCCTCGGCGATGATCGCGCGCAATGTCTCGACATTGCCGGAGCCGAACAATGTCGCCGGCACCGGCCGGGCGATCCGCACGATCTCGGCGCGGACAATTTCGAGCTCGATCGCCCGCGCCAGCCCGACCGCTTCGTCGAGCCGGGCGTCGGCCGAGCGCCCGGTCAGCTCGGAATTGCGCGCGGCGGCCTGCTTTGCGGCCGGGTGAATGACGAGGGCGCGGCTGGTCGGCGCGGCGGATGGTGCGGCGCTGCGGCTCAGAGTTCGTCGGGCTCCTTGGCGCCTTCGAACAGCTGGATCGGCTGTGCCGGCATCACCGTCGAGATCGCGTGCTTGTATACCAGCTGCGAATGCGCATCGCGCCGCAGCAGCACGCAGAAATTATCGAACCAGGTGATGATCCCCTGCAATTTGACCCCGTTCACCAGAAACACGGTTACCGGGGTCTTGTTCTTGCGGACATGGTTTAAGAAAACATCCTGAACATTCTGTGATTTCTCGTTCGACATGGGTAAGCCCCCCATCGTTCTTGGAGCCGCGGCGATCGGCCCGGGATCATGTCAATAGGATCGCGCCGCATCGCCTACGAAGATGGGCGCACACCGTTGAAGCGCAACCCCTCAAGCGCGCGAATCAGGCTTGCCTCGTCGGCAAAGGACAAGCGCGGCGCAAAGCCGGAGAACTCGTCGGATCGCGCATCGTTGCCGAGCAATACCGATACGCAGCCGCTGTTCTGGGCACATTGCACGTCGATCGCCGTGTCGCCGACAAACCACACCTCTTCGCCCGGCGGCACGCCGCTCGGCAACAGCGCCAGATGGACCGGCGCGGGCGCCGGCTTGTCCGCCGGCGCGTCGCCGGCGCCGACAATGCTGCCGAAATAATCGGACCAGCCGAGCTGCGCGACTTCACGCCGCAGCAATTCGCCCGTCTTGTTGCTGACAACCGCCAGATAGATCCCCTGCCCGGCCAGCCCCTGCAGCATCGCCTCGCGGCCCGGCAGCGGCGTCAGGCGATCGAGATGAATTGCCCGAAACCGGTTCAGATAGATGTCGCGCGCCTCTTCCCAGCGCTCCCCGAACTGTGCCGGAAACGCCTCGCGCAGGCTGAGGCGCACCCGCTCGCGGGTGTCGGCCAGCGACCATTCCGGCCGATCCATCGCGCGCATCAGGAAATTGAGCGCTTCGTGGATCGTCGCCCAGCTGTCGACGAGGGTGTTGTCCCAGTCGAACAGCATCGCGCGCGGCCGCCGCAGTGCGCCCAGACCCTCGCTCATTCGGCAGCAACGTGCGCGAGATACGCAGCACGCAGCCGTTCGGTCAGCAGCCCCGGCCGGCCATTGCCGATCGGCGCGCCGTCGATGCTGACAACCGGCAGCAAATCGGCCGTCGTGCTGGTCAGAAAGGCCTCGCGGGCGGCCTTTGCCTCGTCGACCGTGAAGCGCCGTTCGACGAGCCGGCAGCCTTCCCGACGGACGACATCGAGGAGCGCCAGGCGGGTCACGCCGTTGAGGATCGCGTGGTCGGCGGCATGCGTCACAACCTCGCCGTCACGCGTTATGATCCAGGCATTGGTCGAGGTGCCCTCGGTGATCCGGCCGTCGCTGTCGACCTGCCAGGCTTCGAAAGCGCCGCTCTCACGCGCCGCCTGCTTACCTAGTACATTAGCAATCAGCGATACCGATTTGATATCGCAGCGTTGCCAGCGGATATCAGGGATCGTCACCACGGCGACGCCGTCACGCGCAACGCGCGGGTCCGACGGCCGTGCCCGCCGCGAGGTGACGACCAGGGTCGGCGTCGCCGCCTTCGGAAAGGCATGGTCGCGCGGCGCGGTGCCGCGGGTGATTTGCAGATACACGATGCCGGTGTCGACGGCGTTGCGGCGGATGACCTCGCCGAGGACGACTCTGAGGGCCGCATCCGCCATCGGCGAGGTGAGCCGCAATTCGCCGAGCGAACGATGCAGTCGCGCCAGATGCCGTTCCGCGTCGATCAGATGCCCGCCCTTGACGGCGATGACTTCGTAGACCCCATCGGCGAACTGGAAGCCGCGATCCTCGATATGCACCGCGGCTTCGCGATGCGGCACGTAATGGCCGGTGACATAGGCGACGCGGGACATCGGCGATTCATCTCCGTGCCGGAATGCGGCGGATCACGTCCCGACTTTCAGCGGGCGATCGTTGCCGAAGACGCCCAGAGATTTGAGCTTGCGGTGCAGTGCCGAGCGCTCCATCCCGACAAAGGCGGCGGTACGCGAAATGTTGCCGCCGAAGCGGGTGACCTGGGCCAACAGATACTCGCGCTCGAACACCTCGCGCGCGTCGCGCAACGGCAGGGTCATGATCTCGCTGCCTTTGTCCCACTTGACGACGGAGGGCGCGATCGAGGTGATCTCGTTGGGCAGCATGTCGGCGTGCACCAGCTCGTCGGTGTCGCCCGGGGCCATGATCAGCAGCCAATCGACGACATTGCGCAATTGCCGGACGTTGCCGGGCCAGGTGTAGGCTTGCAGCGCCGCCAGCGCGTCCTCGCCCAATTCGCGCGCGGTGATCCGCGCCGCCGCCGCCCCCCGCTCCATGAAATGCCGCGCCAGCAGCGGAATATCTTCGCGCCGGTCGCGCAGCGGCGGCACCCGGATCGGCACCACATTCAGCCGGTAGAACAGATCCTCGCGAAAGCGTCCGGCCGCGATTTCGGTTGCCAGTTCGCGATTGGAGGACGCAACCACCCGCACATCGACCTCGACCCGGCGCGAGCCCCCTACCCGCTCGAATGTCTGCTCCTGCAATGCTCGCACGATCTTGCCCTGCGTCTCGAGCGGCATGTCGGCGACCTCGTCGAGGAACAGCGTGCCGCCGTGCGCGCGCTCGAAGGTGCCGACTTTGCGCGGCATGCCGTCATTGCTGGCTTCGCAGCCGAACAGCTCGATCTCGAGCCGGTCGGGGCGCATCGTTGCGCAGTTGACCGCGACGAACGGGCCGGCGGCGCGGCGCGAGCGCGCATGCAGCAACCGGCCGACCACCTCCTTGCCGGAACCGGGCGCCCCGGTGATCAACACCCGGCTGCCGGTCGGTGCGACCCGCTCGATCTGCTGGCGCAGCTGGTTGACCGCCGGAGAGGCGCCGACCAGGTCGAGATCGCCGCCAGCGCGCAATTTGAGCTCGGCATTTTCGTTGCGCAACCGGGCGGCCTCGATGGCGCGCGCGATGACCAGCAGCAGACGGTCGGCCTTGAACGGCTTCTCGATGAAATCATAGGCCCCGAACTTGATCGCCTCGACGGCGGTTTCGATCGTGCCGTGCCCACTGATCATGACGACCGGGACGGACGGCATCTCCCCCCGCAGCCGCTGCAGGATCCCGATGCCGTCGAGTTCGCTGCCCTGCAGCCAGATGTCGAGAATGACGAGGGTCGGTTGCCGCGCCTGGATCGCGGCGAGCGCCTCGCTGCTGTCGGCCGCTTCGCGCGTCGCATAACCCTCGTCACGCAACACGCCGCCGATCAACATCCGGATGTCGGCTTCGTCGTCTACGATCAGAAGATCATGCGCCATGGTTGACCGAACTCAACTCCGCCGGCATCGCGGGTGCAGCGGCAGGGCCCGCGGCATGCGCCTCGCCGGAAAACACCAGCCGCACCCGCGCCCCGCCCTGGTCCCGATCCGCCAGCTCCAATTCGCCTTGGTGATCTTCCATGATCTTCTTCACGATGGCGAGGCCCAACCCGGTGCCCTTTGCCCGGGTCGTGACATAGGGCTCGGTCAGGCGCTCACGGCCGCGCGTTGGCAAGCCCTTGCCGTTATCCTCGATGCTGACGGCGACATGAGGCGCCGCCTCCACACTGACGATGATCTGCCCCGGTGGGCTCGGGCCGCTCTCGGCGATTCGCGCTTCCACCGATTCGACCGCATTCTTGAGCAGATTGATCAGCGCCTGACCGGTCAGCCGCGCATCGCAGCGCAGCGGCACCGGGCGGGCCGCAAAGCGGACCTCGAAGGCGATCTTGGGGTGCGCAGTGCGCTCGAGAAAAACCGCCTGCTCGACGATCGTCGTCATGTCTTCCGGCTTCAGCACCGGCGTCGGCATGCGGGCGAACGACGAGAATTCGTCGACCATCCGCCCGATATCCTCGACGTGGCGGATGATCGTGTCGGTGCAGATCTGAAACGTCTCCGGATCGGTCTTGATGTCTTTCAGGTACTTGCGGCGCAACCGTTCGGCGGCAAGCTGGATCGGGGTCAGCGGGTTCTTGATTTCATGGGCGATGCGGCGGGCGATATCGGCCCAGGCCGCCTTGCGCTGCGCCGAAAGCAGTTCGGTCACGTCGTCGAAGGTGACGACAAATCCACCGATCTCCCCATGATCATGTTCGGCCGCGATGCGGACCAGAAGCGTGCGGGTGCTGTTTTGACCGGCAACCTCCACTTGCCCTTGAGCCAGCCGGCCAGGGCGCAGCGCGGCCTCCTCCAGCAGCCCGGCCATTTCGGGCGCGACCACGGCGAGATCCTCGCCGATCAGCAGGTCGAGGTCGACGCCGAGCAATGCCGAAGCCGATCGGTTTGGCAGGTGGATGCGGCCGCCATGATCGAGGCCGATAACGCCGGCGGAAACCCCGGTCAGCACTGTCTCGGTAAAGCGGCGCCGTTCGTCGAGCTCGCGATTGGCCTCGATCAGTTCGCGCTGCTGGGTTTGGATCTGGTTGGTCATGCGATTGAAGGCGCGGCTCAACGAGACGATCTCGTCGTCCTTCTCGCCCTCCGGAACGCGCGCCGAGAGGTCGCCGGCGCGCACCCGCTCGGCCGCTCCGACGAGGCGGCTGATCGGCTCGGCGAATTGGGCTGCGAAGTGGATGCCGATCGCCACCGCAGCGGCGAGGAACAGCATTGCGACAATGATATAGATGACCGCAAAGGTGATCTGGAACTGCGAGCGCTGCCCTTCCAGCCGCTCATACTGCGCCGCTGCGAGGTGGGTTTCGTCGCGATGTGCGAGCACCCGCGGTTCGATAAACCGCCCGACATAGAGGTAGAGATCGTTGAAGTCGTCGAGCCGGACCAAGGCCCGCACGCGTTCTTCCTTGTCGTCGGTCATGATGACGACTTCGCCCTGCCCGGCGCGCCGCAAGGCGTCCTTGCTGATATCCTCGAAGCCGAGGGCAAAAGCGAGCCCGGTGCGCGCCAGCATCGTCCCGTTGCGATCGAGCACCGCGGCTTCGGTCAGGCCGCGCATGGCCGCCTGCGCGGTCAACACCGGCGCCAGGTATTGCGGATTGAGCTGAAGGGTCGAAGCCGAGCGATTCAGATCGCTCGCCATCGCGAGCGCGTCGGCGCGGATCGCCTGCTGGTGCTCTTTGACGTAGGCGTCGGCAACCGCGACCGACTCGGTGATCGCGGTACGCACCTTGTCGCTGAACCAGGATTCGATGCCGAAGGTGAAAAACAGGTAGGAGAACACCGCGACGATGATCGTCGGCAATACGGCGATCAGGCCGAACAACCCGACCAGCCGCACCTGCAGGCGCGAGCCCGCCAGGCCGCGTCGCCGCCGCACCCACACCTCGTAGAGGCGTTTGGCGACCACCGCCCCGAGGATCAGCAGCAATGCCAGGTCGAGGTTGAGCAGCGTCAGCACGACTGCCGGGCGCGGGCCGAATGGCGGCGCGCCGGTCAGCGCCAGATAGGTCGCAATCCCCGATGCCAGCGCAGCGGCCGCGAGCGCGATCGCGATCTTCCGCCACAGGCCGATGCGGTCGGCCCAAGTGGGGACCTCCTGCGCCACGCTCATCCACATCCCTACAAGCTTGTCGCCGAACGCGGCTTCGGCGATCCCATGCTGCCCGCAACCCGCCCGCAAGCCGCGTCGACCGGGCGGCGATAAACTCGGCCGAATGCAGCCGCAGGATCGGGCTATTTTAGGCCACGGACAACCGGGATGTCCAATTCGCGGATTTTTTTGCGCAGCGTATTGCGGTTGAGCCCGAGAAGATGGGCGGCCTTGATCTGGTTGCCGCGGGTTGCACCCAGGGTCGCCACGATCAGCGGACGCTCGATCTCGCGCAACACCCGGTCGTAGAGCCCTGCGGCCGGCAGTCCGCCCTGATGGGCCGCAAAGTAATCGATGATGTGGCGCTCGACCGCCGCCGCGAGGCCCTCGCCGCCGGCGGGTTCGGCTTGCATGGCAGCCGGCGGCAGTACAGCGCCGAGTTCGTTCTCGATGACCTCGAGGCCGACAACCTCTTGCGAATAAAGGGCCGCTAGACGGCGAACCAGGTTTTCCAGTTCGCGCACATTGCCGGGCCAACGGTAGCGGCGCAGCTGCTCCATCGCCGCTTCGTCGAGGCTCTTCAAGGGCAGGCCCTCGCGCGCGGCGAGCGATGCAAAGTGGCGTACCAGGGCCGGAATATCGGAACTGCGTTCGCGCAACGGCGGCAGGCGGATCGGCGCGACATTCAGCCGGTAGAACAAATCCTCGCGAAACAGACCCTGGCGGATCAACTGCGGCAGGTCTCGGTGGGTGGCGGCGATGATGCGAACATCGACCCGGATCGGCACGCGGCCGCCGACCGCATTGTATTCGCCCTCCTGCAACACGCGCAAAAGGCGAGTCTGCGCCTCGGGCGGCATGTCGCCGATCTCGTCGAGAAACAGCGTGCCGCCCTTGGCCTGCTCGAACCGGCCGATGCCGCGCGCGGTGGCGCCGGTAAAGGCGCCTCGCTCGTGGCCGAACAACTCGCTTTCGATCAATTCGCGCGGGATCGCCGCCATGTTGATCGCGACGAACGGCCCCGACCGGCGCTTGCCGTAATCGTGCAATGCGCGGGCGACCAGCTCTTTGCCGGTGCCGCTTTCGCCGGTGATCATGACCGTCAGATCGGTCCCCATCAGCCGGGCAATCGCACGGTAGATTTCCTGCATCGCGGGCGAGCGGCCGATCAGCGGCAGCTGTTCCTCGGGGTCGTCGGGCTCGGGTGGCGCGGCGGCCGGCGGTGCGGTCAATGCCCGCTCAACGACGCTGACCAGTTCGCGCAGGTCAAACGGCTTTGGCAGGTATTCAAAGGCGCCGCGCTCGGCCGCCTTTACCGCGGTCAGCAAGGTGCTCTGCGCGCTCATCACGATGACGCGCAAATCCGGGCGGACCCGCTTGATGCGCGGGATCAGGTCGAGGCCGTTCTCGTCCGGCATGATCACATCGGTG
>DATLTH010000418.1:0-3340 GCA_035533695.1 Allostellaceae bacterium
CTCCGGCCGGCGATTTTGTGTCCCGATCCCGCACTCCGGACGAGCGGGAAAGGAGCGAGCGATGCGCGTGTTCACGACGGTGCCGCAGCACAATTTGAGGCTGGTGCCGCAGGCGGCGCGGCAGGCCGAGGCCGAGGGCTATGACGGCATCGTCGCGCCGGAAAACCAGCACGACCCGTTCCTCGCATTGGCCGTCGCCGGCGCGGCGACCGAACGCATCGAATTGCATACCGGCGTCGCGATCGCCTTCGCCCGCACCCCGATGGCGGTTGCCGAAGTCGGCTGGGACATGGCCGGCTCGACCGGCGGGCGCTTTGTGGTCGGGCTCGGCTCGCAGGTGCGCGGCCACAACGAGCGGCGTTTCTCGGTGCCGTGGTCGCCGCCGGCGCCGCGCATGCGCGAATACGTCCAGGTGTTGCGCGCGATCTGGCGTTGCTGGAAGGACGGCGACAAGCCCGCCTACGAAGGCCAGCACTATCGCTTCACGCTGATGACGCCGAACTTCACGCCGCCCAAGATCGACGCGCCGCCGCCGCCGGTGATGATCGCCGCGGTCGGCCCGGCGATGCTGCGGGTCGCCGCCGAGGAATGCGACGGGGTCAAACTGCACGGCTTCTGCACCAAGAAATACCTGACCGATGAGATCATGCCGCGGATCGCGGCGGGTCTCGCCAAGGCCGGCCCAAATGGAACGAAGAGGGCGCGCGAGCAATACGAGATTTCGGGCGGTGGGTTCCTCGCCACCGGCCCCGACGACGAGAGCGTCGCCAGGCGCTTTGAATGGGTCCGTCAGCGCGTCGCGTTTTACGGCTCGACCCCGTCCTATCAGGGCGTCTTCGCCGTGCACGGCCTCGAAGATCTCGGCCACAAATTGCACGCGATGTCGCGCCAGGGCAAATGGACCGAGATGACCCGGGAAGTGCCCGACGACGTCGCGCATCTGTTCGCCGCGGTCGGCCGCCACGACCAGATCGTCGATGCGATCGCGCGCCGCTTTGGCGGCCTCGTCGACGCGCTGACCTTGCGCGGCGACGGCGTCGGCGAGGTGCCGCCCGGCCTCGTTCAGGACATCCGCCGCGTCCCGCACCAATACGCCGGGCTGCCGTGACGGTCGCCGGTCAGCCGCTCCCCAGCGCCTCGTCCAAATCGCGGATCAGGTCTTCGGCGGTTTCGAGGCCGATCGACAGGCGCACCACGTCGGGGCCGGCGCCGGCCGCCTCGCGCTGTGCGTCGGAGAGCTGGCGGTGGGTGGTCGAAGCCGGGTGGAGGATGAGGCTCCGCGTGTCGCCGATATTGGCGAGGTGGGAGAACAGGCGGACGCTCTCGACCAGTTGGGTCCCGGCTTCGTAGCCGCCCTTGGCCCCGAAGGTGAACACGGCGCCCGGCCCCTTGGGCAGGTATTTCTTCGCCAGCTCATAATAGGGGCTCGACTTGAGGCCGGCATAGGAGACCCAGGCGACGCGCGGATGCTCGGCGAGGAATTCGGCGACCTTCTGGGCATTCTGCACATGCCGCTCCATCCGCACATGCAGGCTTTCGATGCCGGTCAGGGTGAGGAACGCGTTCATCGGCGATTGGGTCGGGCCGAAATCGCGCAAGGCCACCGCCCGCGCCTTGGTCGTGAACGCGAAATCGCCGAAATTCTCGTAGAATTTGAGGCCGTGATAGGCCGGCTCCGGCTCGGTCAACGAGGGGAACTTGCCGCCCTGCCCCCAGTCGAAGCGACCCGACTCGACGACCATGCCGCCCAAGGCGGCGCCATGCCCGCCGAGGAATTTGGTCGTCGAATGGACGATCAGGTCGGCGCCCCAGTCGAACGGCCGGCACAAATAGGGCGTGGCAAGCGTGTTGTCGACGATCAGCGGGATCCCGGCCGCGTGCGCAACCGCCGCGACCTTCTCGATATCGACAATGATGCCGCCGGGGTTGGCCAGGTTTTCGATGAAGATCGCCTTGCATCGCGGCGTCAGCGCGCGGCGGAAATTCTCCGGATCGGTCGGGTCGACAAAATGGCAGGTCCAGCCGAGCTTCTTGAATGACAGGCCGAACTGGGTCAGCGAGCCGCCATAGAGGTTGCGCGAGGCGACGAATTCGTCGCCCGGCGACATCAGCGTAAAGAAGATCAAGAATTGTGCGGCATGGCCGGAGGCGGCGGCGACCGCCGCGCGCCCGCCCTCGAGGCTGGCGATGCGCTCCTCCAATACCGACACGGTCGGGTTGGTCAGCCGCGAGTAGATGTAGCCGAAATTGTGCAGGTTGAAGAGCGAGGCGGCGTGGTCGACATCGTCGAACACGTAGGCGGTCGTCTGATAGATCGGCGTCGAGCGCGCGCCGGTCGTCGGGTCGGGGGCGGCGCCGGCATGCACCGCCAATGTCTCAAATCCGTAGCTTTGGTTGTGCGATGCCGAGGCGCGGTGCTCTCTGGCGCGGCGTGGCCTGGGGGCTTGCGGCGCGTGGTTCTGGATGATGCCGCTGTTGACACCCGACCACGACAATTCGCCGCCCAGCCGGCCGAACTCGATCTTGGGGCAGCGGTTCATGATGACCTCGATGCCGGCGGCCTCGGCCTTGGCAGCCGCCGCATCGTTGCGGATGCCGAGTTGCATCCACACAACCGGGGCGCCGATCGCGATCGCGTCATCGACGACCTGCGGCGCCTCGGTGGACGGCCGGAACATGTCGACCATGTCGATCCCCTCGGCGATATCGGGCGGGATGTCGCGCAATGAGGCATAGACACGCTCGCCGAGCAATTCCTGTCCGGCGATGCCGGGGTTGACCGGGATCACCCGATAGCCTTTGCCCTGCAGATATTTCATCACGAAATAGCTCGGCCGGTTCCAGTTGGACGAGGCGCCGACGAGGGCGATCGTGCGCACGCGCTCAAGGATCGCGCGGATCTGTGCGTCGGAGTACAGAATGGGATCGAGTTCGCTCATGGGATCACCGCCGAGGCCGGGAATATTCCGCCTGATTTTATCGCACAAACGCCGGCCGCGTCGGGAAGAACCGGACGGCGCCGCAGGTGGCGACGGCGACGATCATCGCTCGGCACCGCGTCGGCAAGACGAGGCGCGGGGCTGCGATCGCGCCAAAGGTGAGTCCGAACGCCCTCTCTGTGCGCGATATGCGCTAATTAAGGATAATCGGTGTAAAATAATTAACCGATAAATGCCCCTGTCGTCACTTCGCCCTTAACACAATTTTAAAACGCTGCTGGTCTCGTTGTTGCCAGCTTAACCTCTCGATGTTGACGCTATGCGCAATCATTTCCAGCAACTGCTCCGCGATCGAAGTGGATCGACTGCCATCGAATATGCGCTGCTGGCGAGTTTGATCG
>DATLTH010000419.1:0-2734 GCA_035533695.1 Allostellaceae bacterium
AGCCCTGCAGCAGCTGGACCCCGAGCGCCACGAAAAAGCCGCCGATTTCGGGGTTGAGCGGCGCGCCGCCCGAGATCATCGCCTTCAAGCGCCCGCCGAACCGCGCCCGCACCTTGCCGCGCACCAGCCGGTCGAGCGCCGGGTCAATGAGCCGCTCGCCGAACGAAAGCGCCTCGCCCGCGAGACGCTTCCTGCCGATCGCGACGGCGCGCTCGAACAGATGCCGCTTGACGCCGCGCTCGCGCTCGATCGCCAGCCGGATGCGCTGGTGCATCGTCTCGTAGAGACGCGGCACCGCGGTCATGATCGTCGGCCGCGCCTCCAAGAGGTTGTGCGCCAGCGTGTCGGCGCCTTCGGCGAAATAGATTTCGGCCCCGATCGAGATCGGAAACATCATCCCGGCGGTGTGCTCGTAGGAATGCGACAATGGCAGAAAGCTCAGAAACACCTCGTCGTCGAGGCCGAGCATCTGCAATAGCCGAAAGGCTCCGCGGCAATTAGCGATGATGTTGCGGTGGCTGAGCATCACCCCCTTGGGCACGCCGCCGGTGCCCGAGGTGTAGATGATGCAGGCGGTGTCGTCGGGCGTCAGCGAAGCGACGCGGCGATCGACTTCGCCGTCGTCGTCCGCGATCAGCATGTCGCTCCATGCGTGCAGGCCGAAATGGACGGTCGGCGCATCGACCGGCTCCATCGCGATGATCGCGGCGACGCTCGGCACCTGTTCGGCGGCCGGGACCAGCCGCAAGGCGAGCGCGGCGGTCGAGACGATCGCGGCGCGGGCGCCGCTGTTGCCGAGGATGTGGCGGTGGTCATCGACGGTATTGGTGACGTAGGCCGGAACGGTCACCGCGCCGGCGCTGATGATCGCCAGATCGGCGATGACCCATTCCGGGCGGTTTTCCGAAACGAGCGCCACCCGGTCGCCCGGCTCGATGCCGAGGGAAACCAGGCCGCGCGCCATGCGGATCACCGCATCGGCCGCGTCCGACCAGCTCAGCTTCCGGTATTTGCCGTCGCGCTTCGCCCACAGGAACGGCCGCTCCGCGCGCCGCCGCGCCACCTCGAAGAACATCGCCGGCAGGCTGCGGCAGTTCGCGTAATCCATCTCGTCCCCGATATTCCGCCCGCCGGTTGGCTACGGCCCCGCGGGATGCGCCACGGCCCGTTTCGGCCCGCACGATCATAGCGGAAGTTCGCGGGTCGAGGCAGCGGTGGTTCGGGATCGCCGGGCGCCGGCGCTCGCTGATCTGACCGCCGAGACCAACACGCTTATCTGCCTCGCCCGACGCGGCGGCTGCACTTACCTCGCCGGGCGGTAAGGCTCACCCAACGTGGGGATGCTGGAAACCCAATTCTCGATGTCAGCGTTTCTGTCGTAAATGAATGCTATTGTGATTTTCTTTGTCCATTTTCCCGATAACGACAGAACAGGATATAGAATGACAAGTTTCCCTCCGGCATTAAAAGTATACTTCTTGGCTCTGATTTCGTTTCTGTGGAGTCGCTTATCAATAAAAATCCCTAGCAGAGCAATTGCATCGGGTTCGAGGATCACACGATATTTCAGCGCACCCAGGATAAAATAAATACCAAGAAGTACATCCACGAGAGAAACAAAAATAAAAAATAGACGCCCGTGGATTTCACCATATCCCAAAGCAAGATAAATTGCTAACGTGACGCCCCCAACGACAGCTACAATTCCAACGAGACATCCAAAAATCACCCATCCGCGCCGTGGTCGGCAGACGATCACCTGTGTTGTCTGCTGTCCTTGTGTCGGGCGCGGTTCATCGACCCTTTTATTCAACCAGCCAATGAAAGCTCCGACACCGACGCCCACCAGGACAACTAGAAGCCCGCGCCAAATCGGCGGGCTGAGATTCGACATCTAATTAACCTCCCGGTATGTTGAACGCCTTCCGCCGCTGGTTCGTCGCGGCGACTTTCCAGCGAGGGAGTGTGTGTCATGCCGACGCAGAGCAAGCATCCCGAGACGATCGTGCTGCATGCCGGCACCTATCGCAGCGACCCGGCGACCGGCGCGGTCGCGGTGCCGATCTACCAGACGACGAGCTACCAGTTCCGCGACACCGAGCATGCGGCGAACCTGTTCGGGCTGAAGGAACTCGGCAACATCTATACCCGCATCATGAACCCGACCAGCGACGTCCTGGAGCAGCGCGTCGCCGCGCTCGAAGGCGGCGTCGCCGCCCTGGCGCTCGGCTCGGGGCAGGCGGCATCGATGTTCTGCGTCAACAACATCGCCCAGGCCGGCGACAATTTCGTCAGCTCGACCGACCTCTACGGCGGCACCTGGAACCTGTTTCTGCATACGATGCAGCGGACGATGGGGATCGAGGTGCGCTTTGTCGATCCGTCGGACCCGGAGAATTTCCGCCGCGCCACCGACGCCAAGACCCGCTGCTACTACGCCGAGACCCTGCCGAACCCGAAGCTCGAAGTCTTTCCGATCGGGGAAGTGGCAAAGATCGGCCGCGCGATGGGCGTGCCCTTAATCATGGACAACACCGCCGCGCCGGTGCTGTGCCGCCCGCTCGACCATGGCGCGGCGGTCGTCATGCACTCGACGACCAAGTATATCGGCGGCCACGGCACCTCGATCGGCGGCATCGTCGTCGACGGCGGCAATTTCGACTGGGAGGCGCATGCCGACCGCTTTCCGCTCTTGAACCAGCCGGACCCCTCCTATCACGGCGCGGTCTGGACG
>DATLTH010000420.1:0-5956 GCA_035533695.1 Allostellaceae bacterium
GCCCCATTGCCGGGCGAGAGGCTGTGGGATATCGGCGCCGGCTGTGGCTCGATCGCGATCGAATGGCTGCGCGCCAACCCCGGCGGCCCCGGCGGCGGCGCCGTCGCGGTCGAGCGCGACGAAGGGCGCGCGGCGATCATCGCGCGCAACGCCGCGGCGCTCGGCGTGCCGGGGGTGCAGATCATCGTCGGCACGGCCCCGCGCGCGCTTGCCGGCCTGATGCCGCCCGACGCAATCTTTGTCGGCGGCGGCATCGGCGAACCCGATTTGCTGCCGGCGCTGTGGGCGGCTTTGCGGCCGGGCGGCAGGCTCGTCGCGAATGTCGTGTCCTTGGAGGGCGAGCGCGCCCTCCTCGACTGGCAGGCGCGGCAGGGCGGCGACCTCGTCCGCCTCGCGGTCAGCCGCGGCATGAAGCTCGGCGAGCGTACCGGCTGGCGGCCCTTGATGACCGTCACGCAATTGGCCGCGACAAAGTCCGGCTGAGATGCGGTGGGCGGCCGACCGGTTTGGCGGCATGTGGCCCTATGCCCTGCTGGTCGGCCTGTGTCTGATGCTTTATCTGCCGGGGATTGCCGCGATCCCGCCGCTCGACCGCGACGAGGCCCGGTTTGCCCAGGCGACGCGGCAGATGCTCGAAACCGGCGATTTCCTGCGCATCCGCTTCCAGGACGAAGAACGCAACCGCAAGCCCGCCGGCATCTACTGGCTGCAGGCGGTGGCGGTCGGCGCCTTCAGCACCGCGGCGTCCACCGCGATCTGGCCGTACCGGCTGCCATCGCTGGTCGGGGCGACCCTCGCCGTGCTGCTGACCGCCGCCTTCGCGGCTGCTCTGTTCGGTGACGGAACCGAGGCGCGGCATCGCGGCGTGATCGCGGCGGTATTGCTGGCGAGTGCAATGGGCGTCGTTGCCGAAGCGCATATCGCCAAGACCGATGCGGCTTTGCTGGCGGCGGTAACCGCTTCCCAGGGCGCGCTGGGCCTCGCCTATGTCCGGGCGCGCGCCGGCCAGAGGGTGAATATCTCGATCGCCGTCGTGTTCTGGGGGGCCGAGATTGCGGCGGTTCTGCTCAAGGGGCCACTGGGCCCGCTGTTGGCGATCGTGACGGCGGCGACCCTGGCGATCGCCGACCGCGATATGCGCTGGCTGCGCGGCCTGCGCCCGGTCATCGGCGCGATTGCGTTGGTCGTCGCGGTCGCGCCGTGGCTTGTCGCGATCGAGCACGCCACCAAAGGCCGCTTTCTTGCCGATTCGCTGGGCCGGGACCTGCTGATGAAGCTGACCGGCGGACAGCAATTGCACGGGGCGCCGCCGCTGTCGTATCTGCTGCTGGCGCTCGTCACGTTCTGGCCGGGGTCGCTGTTGCTGGCGCGTGCCGGGATCCGCGGCTGGCAGCGGCGTGACCGGCCGGCCGAGCGCTTCCTGCTTGCCTGGCTGGTGCCGGCGTGGGTTTTGCTCGAACTGGTGCCGACCAAATTGCCGCATTATGTGCTGCCGCTCTATCCGGCGCTCGCCATGCTGGCCGCCGCCGCGCTGGTCGATGATACCGCGCTGCCGGCCGGAGCCTGGGCGCGGCGCCTCGACATGCTGGTCGGGGGGATGTGGGTCGCCGTGACGATCGGGCTTGCGGCCTTGCTGATCGGCCTGCCGTTGCGGTTCGGCAACGGAGTGGCATTTGGCGGCATCGGTGGCGCGATTGTGCTGCTGGGGCTGCTGGCGGCATTGCTGCGCTACCGGCATGACCCGAACCGCGTCGCCGCGCTGATCCCGGCATTGTCGCTTGCCTTTGCCATTCCGGCGGGGTTGAGCGTACTGCCCGGCCTCAATCGGCTGTGGCTGAGCCAGGCGGCGGCCGATCTGGTCGCGCACCACCCGGATACGGCAGGCGGCCCGCTGGTGGCGGTCGGCTACAGCGAGCCGAGCCTTGTGTTCCTGCTCGGCACCGACATCCGCCTTGCGACTGCCGACCGCACCCCTGAAATCCTGCGCGATGGCGGCGAAGCCCTGGTCAGCAGCCGCGATGACCCGGCGTTTCACCAAGTGCTGAGCGCGCACGGCCTCGCCGCGCAGCCGCTCGGGCATGTTTCCGGCCTCGATTATTCGAACGGGCAGAACCTGGTGTTGACGCTCTACGCCGTCGCGCCGGGCTGACATGGCGCAGGCATGACGATCGGACGCCTCTACGGGCTCGGCCTCGGGCCGGGCGACCCGGAGCTGGTGACGCTGAAGGCGCTGCGCCTCTTGCGCGCCGCCGCCGTCGTGGCCTATCCCGCGCCCGAAACCGGCGACAGCTTTGCCCGCCGGATCGCCGCCGAGTGGATCGGGCCTGGCCAGCGCGAGATAGCGATCCGCTTTCCGATGCGGCCCGGACCGGTGCCGCGCGGGGTCTATCAGCGGGCGGCGTCCGACATCGCCGCGGCGCTCGACCAGGGGGACGACGTCGCCTATCTGTGCCAGGGCGATCCGCTGTTCTACGGCAGCTTTTCCGGCATTCTGGCGAGCCTCGGCGCGCGCTATCCGGTCACGATCGTGCCCGGCGTATCGTCGCTGACCGCGTGCGCCGCGGCGGCAGGGGTGCCGCTGGTACAGCGCGACATGACGGTGACGGTCATCCCGGCGAGCCTCGCCGAGGATGCGCTCGCCGCCCGGCTGGCGCAGGCCGAGGCGGCGGTGATTATCAAGCTCGGCCGGCATGTTGCGAAGGTGCGGCTGGTCCTCGATCGGCTCCTTTTGCTGGCGGGGGCGATCTACGTCGAGCGCGCCGGGCTGCCGGGCGAGCGGGTGATGCCGCTCGCCGCGGTCGATCCGGCGGGCGTGCCCTATTTCGCGACGGTGCTGGTCCCCGGCGGCGGACGCGCCCGATGACTGTGCCGCTCCCCACCGGCGCCGCGGTCGTCGTGCTCGGACCGGGCGGCGCCGCGCTCGGCCGCCTTGTGTGTGTCGCGCTGCCGCAGGCCCGGCTGTACGGTCCGCGGGTCCGGCCGGGCGATTGGGACGAACCCTACGAGCGCCTTGCGCCGCTGCTCGCCGAGCTGTTCGCGGCGGGCCGGCCGATCGTCGGATTGTGTGCCAGCGGCATCCTGGTCCGTGCCCTCGCGCCGCTGATCGACGACAAGCGGGCGGAGCCGCCGGTGGTCGCGCTGGCCGAGGACGGCTCGGTCGCGGTGCCGCTGCTGGGCGGGCACCACGGCGCCAATGCGCTCGCCTGCGCCATCGCCGAGGCGCTGGCCGACCGGAACTGCATTGCCGCGATCACCACGGCCGGCGATCTGCGGCTCGGCTTTGCGCTCGACGAGATGCCGCCCGGCTGGCGTATCGCCAATCCCGAGCGGGTGAAGCCGGTCGCCGCCGCATTGCTCGCCGGCGAGCGGGTGGCGTTGATCGAAGAGGCGTGCCGGGCGGATTGGCTGCATTCGGGCGCGGTCGATTGGGCGCAGAACGCGGATCGCGCGATCGTCGTCACCGACCGCGCGGTTCGCGCCGACAGCGACGCCTTGGTCTTTCATCCCCCGATCCTCGCGCTCGGCATCGGCTGCGAGCGCTTTTGTCCGGCCGAAGAGATTGCGGCGCTGGCCCATGACAGCCTCGCCGAGGCGGGGCTGGCAGCGGCAGCGGTCGCCGCCGTGGTGTCGGTCGAGCTCAAGGTCGACGAGCCCGGGATTCATGCGCTCGCCCATTCGCTCGGGGTGCCGGCGCGGTTTTTCCCGGCCGCGCGCCTGCTGGCCGAGACGGAGCGGCTGAGCGTGCGCTCGGACGCAGCGTTTCGCGCGACCGGCTGCTGGGGCGTCGCGGAAGGGGCGGCGCTGGCCGCCGTCGGGCCGGCGGGCGCACTGGCGGGCGCACTCACGGGCGAGCTGGTGGTGGCGCGGCGTCAGTCGCGGCACGCCACGTGCGCCGTGGCGCGCGCTCGCTCGCCGATCGACGCGGCGGCGATCGGCCGGAAGCGCGGCCATCTCGCATTGATCGGGATCGGCCCGGGCGAGGCGGCGTGGCGCACCCCCGAGGCGAGCGCCCTATTGATGGCGGCCGACGATGTCGTCGGCTACCGGCTCTACCTCGACCTGCTCGGCCCAGCGATCGTGGGCAAAGAGCGCCACGACAGCGCGATCGGCGCCGAGACGGAGCGGGCATGCCTCGCCCTCGACCTCGCCGCCGCGGGAAGCGCCGTCGCGCTGGTCTCGTCGGGCGATGCCGGCATCTACGGCCTCGCCGCGCTGGTCTTCGAGCTGATCGACCGCGAACGGCGCCGCGACTGGTCGGCGGTCGAGATTGTCGTTAGCCCCGGCATCAGCGCGATGCAGGCCGCCGCCGCCCGCGTCGGGGCGCCGCTCGGCCACGATTTTTGCGCGATCTCGCTGTCCGACCTGTTGACCCCGTGGGCGGCGATCCACGCCCGCATCGAGGCGGCGGCGAGCGCCGATTTTGTCGTCGCGCTGTACAACCCGCGCTCGGCGCGGCGGCCGGATCGGCTCGCCGAGGCCGCCGCGATCCTGCTCGCGCATCGCCCGCCCGATACCCCTTGCGTCATCGCCCGCAACCTCGGTCGCGCCGGCGAGACGACCCGGATCTTGCGGCTGGACGAGCTGGCCGATGCCGCGGCCGACATGCTGAGCGTCGTGCTGGTCGGCAGCCGCCATACCAGACTGCTTGCCGGCAACCCGCCGCGCGTTTACACGCCACGCGGCTATTTCGCCGGCGAACGGCGATGACCGTGCATTTCATTGGCGCCGGGCCGGGCGCGCCCGACCTGATCACGGTGCGCGGATTGCGCCTCATCGAGCGCTGCCCGGTGTGTCTCTACGCCGGCTCGCTGGTGCCGCGCGCGGTCGTCGCTGCGGCGCCGCCAGGGGCGCGCGTCGTCGACACCGCACCCTTGACCCTCGACGAGATCATCGCCGAGATCGCCGCGGCCCATGCCCAGGGGCTCGATGTCGCGAGGGTCCACTCGGGCGATCCCTCGCTCTACGGCGCGATCGCCGAGCAGATGCGGCGGCTCGACCGGCTCGCGATCCCCTATGACGTGACCCCCGGCGTGCCGGCCTTCGCCGCGGCGGCCGCAGCCTTATGCCGCGAGCTGACCGTGCCAGAGGTGGCGCAGACCGTGATCCTGACGCGCACCGCGACGCGCGCCTCGGCGATGCCTGCCGGCGAGAGCCTCGAAAATCTGGCGGCCAGCGGCGCGACGCTGGCGATCCACCTGTCGATCGCCAATCTGGCGCGGGTCGTCCGCGCGCTCTTGCCACATTACGGCGCCGACTGCCCTTCCGTCGTCGCCTACCGCGTCAGCTGGCCGGACGAGCAGCTGATCTGCGGCACCCTCGGCGATATCCGCGACCGCACGAAGCGGGCGCATATCACCCGCACGGCGCTGATCCTGGTCGGCCGGGCGCTGGCCGGTGACGGCAGCGACAGCCGCCTCTACGCCGAGGGCCACCATCATCTGCTGCGGCCTCAGCCGAAGCCGGGCTTGTCGCGATAGCGGTGCGGCTCCCAGGCGCCCCAGCGCGCTTCGAAGATCGCCCGGTTGCGCGCCATCAAATCGGCCGCCTTGCTGCCGAGCGCGTCGAACGACACCGACAGGTGATGGTGCACAAAGACGTCGTCGGCGATGACGAGGCGGAAACCGGCCTGCCTTGCCCGCCGGCAATAGTCGTCATCCTCGAAGAAGCCGATGCCGTACGCTTCGTCGAGCAACCCGAGTTCGTCCAGCACCTTGCGGCGGATCGCGACGCAGAAAAACGCGAGGTTGTCGACCTCATAGGTCTCGCGCAGATGCCGGCGGGTGAAGCGGCGCGACCATTCCGGCATCTCCGGCAGCGAGCGGTAGCCGGCCTTGATCTTCTGTTCGTTGCCGATGTTGTTGGTCAAGGGGCCGGCGAGGCCGATGGTCGGATCGCGCTGCATCGGGCGGATCAGGTCGCGCACCCAGCCGTGGGTCACGACCGTGTCGTTGTTCAA
>DATLTH010000421.1:0-3847 GCA_035533695.1 Allostellaceae bacterium
CGCTCTCGGCGACCGATTCCTCGTTGACCGATCTCGCCCAGAACACCGGAGCGAGCGCGATCGCGACGGCGACGCCGGCAAACGCCAACAAGGCGGCGAAAGCCGCCGACCTCGCCGCGACGCCTTATATAGCGGCGCCACCGACGATCATGCCGCCGCTGGCGGCGGCGGCCTCGACGCTTAACGGCGCGACGAACACCGCAAGCGCTTTGCTTTCGGCAGCCGCATCGGGCGCGGCGGCACCGAACGCCGCGGATGCCGGCGCCAGCGCGCCGACCGGGAACGGCAACAGCACCGGCTTCGGCGCCGACCAGCTCAACGCGCGCGTTGCGGCCGGCGCGCCGATCTACGCCTCGCAGCCGACCCCGAATTTGGCGAGCGTCCCGCCGCACATTATCGAGCAGGCCAATTCGCATCTCCAACCCGGCGCCGATGCCGCGCCCGCGAAAGCGGCCGCGACTCTGGCGAGCGCGCCGGCGCATATCCTCGATCAGGCCGACACCCATCTGCAAGCCGGCGCAACCGCAACCGCTGCGGACGGCACATCGCCAAAGCCGGGCGCGCTCGCGGCCGCGCAGCTCCCCGTCGCTCCTGCAAGCACGACCGCCAGCGACGCGGCGCCGCCGATCCCGCCGCCCGGCACCAGTCACGTCGCGCCGACCGGCCAGTCCGGCAGCTTTGCCGCCCCAAGTGGCGGCGGCGATCCCGCGGCACATGATGGCGGCACCGGCGACGGCTCCGATGCGTCCGCGACGCCCGGTCTCGCGCTCGCCGCGCAGCCGAGCGGCGCGGCGGCGGCGCCGATCCAAGCCGATGCGGCCGTGCATAGCGCGGCGCCTTACGTGCCGATCGGCGAGCAGGTCGCGCTCAGCGTCAAGCAAGCGCTCTCCATCGACAACAACGAAATCCGTATCCAGCTCAAGCCGGAGAGCCTCGGCACGATCGACGTGAAGCTGAATGTCGGCCATGACGGGCGGGTGAGCGCGGTGATCTCGGCCGACCGCTCCGACACGCTCAACATCCTCAAGCAGGATTCGGGCGCGCTGCAGCAAGCCTTGCGCGACGCCGGACTGAGCGCCGACAGCGGCAGCCTCAGCTTCAGCTTGCGCGGCGATGCTCAGTCCTTCGCGCAGAACTCATCGCAAGGCGGCGCCGGCAATGGCGGCGGCTATCCGACCGGCGCCGGCACGACGCTCAGCGCCGCCGATACGCCAACCCCGAGCCAGCGCGCCCATTCCGGCGCGCTCGATATCGAAGTCTAAGGAACCGCATTCATGACAACGACGTCTCCCATTCCCGACGCCAGCACGGCCGCCTCGGTCGTTGGATCGGCGACGCCCACGGGCTCGACCGCCAATGCGGCCACGGGGCTGACGCAGAATTTCAATACCTTCCTGACGCTGCTGACGACCCAGTTGCAGAATCAGGACCCGCTGTCGCCGCTCGACACCAATCAGTTCACCCAGCAGCTCGTGTCGTTCAGCGAGGTCGAGCAGCAGATCAACACCAACAGCAACCTGCAGCAGCTCATCACGTTGCAGGGCGCCGGCGAGAGCATCGCCGCTCTGCCCCTGGTCGGCCAGAACATCGAATACAGCTCGGCAACCGCGCCGCTCGCGAACGGCAAGGCAAATTTCAGCTACACGCTGCCGAGCGCCGCGACCGGTGCCACGCTCACCGTCACCGACGCCAACAACGCGCCGGTCTTCCAGCAAAATTTGGGCGCGACCGCGGCCGGAACCTATGCCTTCAACTGGAATGGCCAGACCGCGACCGGCGTGCAGCTTCCCGACGGCAATTACACGCTCAGCATCCAGGCGGCCGGCGCGAACAACACCACCGTCACGCCGACCGTCGATTCGATCGGCGCGGTCTCGGCGGTCGGCGTCCAAAATGGCGCGGCCAGCTTCACCGTCGGCGGCATGTCGATCCCGATGAGCGAGCTTGTCACCGTCAATCCCAAACTCACCCAAACCAACTAACCCAGCGACCGCGAGGAGATCACAGATGAGCATTTTTGGGGCGCTTTACGCCGCCGTGTCCGGACTGTCGGCGAACAGCAACGCGCTGGGCATCATTTCCGACAACATCGCCAACGCCGATACCACCGGCTACAAGGACACCAGCACCAATTTCTCGACGCTGGTCACGCAAGCCGGCTCGCCGAGCCTCTATTCGCCCGGCGGCGTGCAATCCTCGCCGTTCTATAACGTCGCGCAGCAAGGCGTGCTGCAATCCGAAACCGCCCCGACCGATCTTGCGATCTCGGGCGGCGGATTCTTCGTCGTCAACAGCAGCGCGGGCTCGACCAACGCGGTGTCGTTCACCCGCGCCGGCAATTTCACGGTCGACGCCAACGGCAATCTGGTCAATTCCGCCGGGCAGTACCTGCAGGGCCAGCCCGTGACCTATGCCCAGGCGCAAGCGCTCGCCAATGGCGGCAGCGCCAGCCAGATCCCGGTATCCTCGCTCGGTTCCCTGCAAACCGTCAATGTCACGAACAATGCCGGTACCGCCGTCGCAACCGCCAATGTCAGTCTCAAGGACAATCTGCCAGCCGACGACGTCTCGACGCCCTACCAGGTCCCGTTGCAGGTCTATGATTCGCTGGGCGTCCCGCATTCGATGACGCTGACCTTCACGCCGACGGGCACCGCGAATCAGTGGAGCGTGGCGGCCTCCCTGGCGAATGCCGGAACCTCGACCGCGACCATCACGGCCGGCGACAATATCGTCCAGTTCAATTCCGACGGCTCGCTCAAAGCGGCAGGAACCACCTTCAACACCGCCAATGCGTTGTCGATCGCCTGGGACCCGAGCGTTTCCGCCGGCACCTCCCCGCAGACGATCAGCTTCGATGTCGGCGCCGACGGCACGTCGAACCAATTGAGTCAGCAAGGCACCAGCTTTACGACCGGCCAGACCAACCAGGATGGCGTCGCGTTCGGCAGCTTCAGCGGCGTCACGGTCGACACCAGCGGCATCGTCACCGCCAATTACGACAACGGCCTGCATCGGGCGATCTACCTGCTGCCGGTCGCGACCTTCAACAACCCGGACGGCCTGCAGGCGGGCAACGGCAATGTCTATCAGGCCACCAACGCCTCGGGCAGCGTGCTGCTGCGCCAGTCGGGCCAAGGCTCGGCCGGCACGATCACGCCGTCATCGCTCGAGAACTCGACCGTCGATATCGCGACCGAATTCAGCAATCTGATCATTACCCAGCGTGCCTATGAGGCGAATTCCAAGATCGTCACCACGGCCGATCAAATGCTCCAAACCCTCATCCAGGCCAAGCAGTAACGGGCCGAGGCCGGCACTCTTGGCGCGCCCTCGCCGGGGCAATACTCGCCGGGATTTTAGCTAAACGTATCAAAGCGTTAACCATAAAACTTAGGGCTTTCTTAAAAGGGGTACGGGTAAATTCCGACGCTATGCAGACCAAAGCGACCACACCGTTGAGCGCCGCCGCTCAGCCCCAATCGCGCGAGCCGGAAAGCTCGGAGTGGCTCCTCGATATCGGCTCGAGCGTCAGCCTCGACAGCCTGCCGCCGCCCTCGACCAAGCGCTGGGTCATCCGCCGCAAGGCGGAAGTCGTCGCCGCGGTGCGCGCCGGCCTCTTGAGCCTCGAAGAGGCGTGCGCACGCTACACCCTCTCGGTGGAAGAATTTCTTTCCTGGCAGCGCCTGGTCGATAGCCACGGCCTGCCCGGCCTGCGCGTCACGCGCTTGCAGGATTATCGCGCGCTCGACCGCAGCGAGCGCTAAACTTCGAGACGGCCGGCCCGCGCCGAACGGCGCGGCAACGCGGCACGAACTGCCGCCCGGTCGGCAAAATCTGCCGGTTC
>DATLTH010000422.1:0-5657 GCA_035533695.1 Allostellaceae bacterium
CACCGGCCTCGATCCGCGCCGGGTCGACACGATTGTCGGCGAGGCGCTCCTCGGCATGGATGACGGCGAGTTGTTCCTCGAATACAGCCAGTCGGAATCGGTCGCGCTCGACGATGGCCGCATCAAGAGCGCGTCGTTCGACACGACCCAGGGCTTTGGCCTGCGCGCGATCTCGGGCGAGGCGGCCGGCTACGCTCATGCCTCCGATCTGTCGGAGGCGGCGTTGCGGCGGGCGGCAACGGCGGTGCGCGCGGTGGCGAGCGGCCATGCCGGCACGCTCGCCGAGCCGCCGCCCGGCACCAACCGCGCGCTCTATACCGATCTCAACCCGCTCGGCATCGTCGATCTCGCCGCGAAAACGCGGCTCCTGGCCGAGATCGACGCCTACGCCCGCAGCCGCGACCCGCGGGTGCGCCAGGTCATGGCGTCGCTGAGCGGGGTGTGGCAGGCGGTGCAGATCATCCGCCCGGACGGCCGCCATGCCGCCGATATCCGCCCGTTGGTGCGGCTCAACGTCGCCGTCGTGGTCGGCGATGGCGACCGCATGGAAACCGGCTCGCACGGCGCCGGCGGACGCGTCGGCTACGAATTTTATCTCGACCCGGAGCACTGGAAGGCGCAGGTCGAGGAAGCCTTGCGCCAGGCGCTCGTCAATCTCGGCTCGGTGGCGGCGCCGGCCGGCGAGATGACCGTGGTGCTGGGGCCGGGGTGGCCGGGCGTCATGCTGCACGAAGCCGTGGGGCACGGGCTCGAAGGCGATTTCAACCGCAAGAAAACCTCGACCTTCTCCGGCATGATCGGCCAGCAGGTCGCGGCGAAGGGGGTCACCGTCGTCGATGACGGGACAATGCCCGACCGGCGCGGCTCGCTGACGATCGACGACGAAGGCACGCCGTCGAATTACAACGTGCTGATCGAGGACGGCATTCTGAAGGGTTATATGCAGGACCGGCTGAACGCCCGGCTGATGGGCGTCATGCCGACCGGCAACGGAAGGCGCGAGAGTTTCGCCCACGCCCCGATCCCGCGCATGACCAACACCTACATGCTGGCCGGCAGCCGCGATCCGCAGGAGATCATCGGCTCGGTCAAGCGCGGGCTTTACGCGGTCAATTTCGGCGGCGGCAGCGTCGACATCACCTCGGGCAAGTTCGTCTTCTCGGCCTCCGAAGCCTATTTGATCGAGGACGGCAAGGTCGGCCCGGCGGTCAAGGGCGCGACCCTCATTGGCAACGGCCCCGACGCGATGAACAAGGTCACGATGATCGGCAACGATCTGCGGCTCGACGACGGGGTCGGGACCTGCGGCAAGGACGGGCAGGGGGTGCCGGTCGGGGTTGGCCAGCCGACCTTGCGCATGGACGGCCTGACCGTCGGCGGCACCGCGGCGTGAACCCAGCAGCCGGCGCGCGGGGCCTCCGGCAAAACCCGACCAGAACGAGAGGCCAGGGGACGGCCTGTGGCGCAACCCATTACGAATGCGCCCCGGCCGGTCCCGCCGATCCCCGATGGCTGGGTAAGCTCGCCATCGAGAAGTGGCGGTGGTACCATTTTCCACCCTCGGGGCCAAAGCCCACCGTGTAGCGGAAGGTCGATCCGGGTCATGCCGCCTGGATCGAGCACAGTGCCCGGGTTAGAGAATGGTTACTGGGTGCACACCAACGAATACGGCCAACCAATCAATCCTTCTACTGGAGGAACGGGCACGCGCGGCCAAACGCACGTTCCGCTTCCACGAGACTAACGAGCGGTTTCTGAAATGGCACATCTTTCAGCGAAAGATATGAACAATCTGCGAAAAGACCTTAGAAATATTGAAGGATCATCTCTGGTTGGAGTTCTTGTCGGTGATGGCTCGATGATATTGAATTTTTCGAATAATGCGTCGATACTCATACAATGTGCATTCGAAACGAATGATGGCGAGGTGGTCGAGGGTGGCCATGGAGAAATATCGCAAACCGCTATCTATCTATTCAAATTTCTAAATACTCGACTTGATGATGTGGCTGTCACCGAGGCCGGTCTGATCACACTGGGATTTGGCCCAGATCGAAGGGTACGGATTATTCCGGATGGTTCCGGGCTAGAATCGTACGTGTTGAGAACCTCGAGCGGTGTTTTCCCGGTTTCTTGAACTGACTTTCGTCGTCACCCAGGGACATCTCGTCTTCTGGCGACGAGCTCAGGTGAGAGCATAGCTGCGTCGGTATGCGGAGAACTCGTCCCTGTCGGTCCTCTTTTTCTCTCCCGCATTGGGAGAGGATTTGGCTCGGCGGCGTGGCCTTGGTCACCATCAGGGGTTTGGTTTGTGCGCTGCTGCTGGCCGGGCTGCCGCTCAGCGCCGCCCGCGCGTGCGACTTTGCGCGGGCGCCGTCGAGCCGCTGGTCGCTGGCGAGCGAACACGGCGTCGCCTGGCTCAAGACGCCGTGCGGCGACCGTTTCTACAGCCTTGGCGTCAATGCGCTCGACGGCGGCTATCCCTATCGCCAACACGACGGTAAGACCTGGTACAGTTGGACGGCGTTCGCGCCAAGCCTTTCAGACTGGATCGCCGACACACGCTCGCGGCTGCATGCCTGGGGCTTCAACACCGCCGGCGGCTGGTCGCTGCCGCCGCAGCAGCTCAAATTCCCGGCGGTGATCGATCTCGAGCTTGGCCGGCACGCCAAGTTCCACTGGTTCGACCCGTTCGCGCCGGACATGCCGGGCCGGATGACGGCATTGGCGCGCAAACTGGTCGCGCCCTACCGCGGCTCGCCCTACCGGATCGGCTATTTCTCCGACAACGAGGTCGGCTGGTGGGCCGGCGCGCTGTTTGTCTTCTATTCGCAAAAGCCGGCAAGCTCGTACACGAAGCAGCGCTGGGTCCGGCTGTTGCGGCAGCATTACCACGACGACTGGGCGCATTTTACGGCCGATTTCGAGCCCCCGCCGGGGGTCGCTTCGTGGCCGTCGCTGCTCGCCAGCACGACGATGACGCATATGCGTCCGGGCGGCAACGGCATCGCGGTCGTGCGCGAATGGACCGGGATCGTCGCCGAACATTACTATGCACTCGCCGAGCAGGCGATCCACGCCGCCGATCCCGACGCGCTCTATTTCGGCGACCGGCTGCCGATCTATTACGATCCGGCCGCGGTGCGCGCGATGGCGAAGCATGTCGATGCGATCGCGGTCAACTACAATGTCGATGCCGGCGACGGCTGGCTCGCCCGCTACTTCTTCGACGGTCTCGAAAAACTGTCGGGAGGCAAGCCGATCCTCGTCAGCGAATGGTTTTTCGCGGCCCGCCAGAACCGTACCGGCAACAAGAACAACGGCCACCTGATGACGGTCGACACCCAGGCCGAACGGGCCCGGGGCGCCGCCGCCGCAACGCTCAACTTTGCCCGCATTCCCGAGATCGTCGGCACACAATGGTTCCAGTACTACGACCACCCGAAGGGCGGCCGAGCCGACGGCGAAGATTACGATTTCGGCCTCGTCGATGTCGACGACCGGCCGTACCGGCAGCTGACAGCGGCGCTCTCGGTGGCCAACCGGCAGGCGCCGGCGATCCACGCGGCGGCGGTGCCGAGCCGCGCTCCACGGCGCCCCGTCGTGCTGCCGCATGCGGCGGTCTCGCTGGCACAGCGCTCACTGACCGATTGGCCGAAGCCGGCGAGCCTCCTGCCGCCGCTCGTCCCCTCGCCGGGCGCCGTCGATTTCGGCGAGGTCTATTTGACATGGAGCGACAAGGGGTTGGCATTGGCGACGATCGGCCAGGATTATTTCGACATCGATCTGCTCGCCTATGACGGCGCCTTCCCCCTTGGCGAAGCGTACCGGCTGGAACTCGGGGTCGATGCCGGAGCCGGGCCGCACCGCTTCACGCTGTTCTTCATCCCGCCGCGCACCAAGGTGAACGACTACCCGATGATGCAGGCGCTGCTGTGCGAAGGGGCTGCGGAGCGGGCGATCAAGCGCGGCTGCACGCCGGTGCCGGGGGCCCAATCGGTCTATTTCGGCGCCGACCAGCCGCGCATTACCGCCGAGATGCGGATTCCCTGGGCGGCACTCGGCGTCGCGCCGCCGGTAACGGGCATGACATTGCGCGCCGAGGTGGCGATGACCTCATGGCACCGCGAACGCTGGATGTCGCTGTCGGGCCGCCCGCCGGAGGCGGCGCTCGCCGACCCGGCCGGATGGCAGGTGCTGCACCTCGGCGACGGTCTCGCCGTTTCCGTTCCGCCGCCGCGCCCCGGCGCGCCCGGGTGAGGCGCCGCCCGGGTGAAGTGCCGCCGGGTTGCGAGCGGGCTCAGAATGCCTGATGAAGATATTGCGCAGGCGGGTGAATCTGCCGTTCCCGGTGGACGCCCGCCGCCGGGGCGGAGGCGGTCCGCCGCTGGTGGCTCGGGATCTCGGTGATCCAGGCCAATCCTTCCGGGATCTGGGCCGTCGAGAACACCCGCAACTCGCCGGGGATCAGCAGGCGAACCGCCTGCAGCGCGTGACGCACCAGGGCGACATCGGTGACGACCGCGATCCGCTCCCACAGCGCGGCGCGCTCGCTGTCGAGCGTTACTTCCGGCCATGTGGCGCCCGGATAGCGCGAGCGGATTTCGTAATAGAGCCGCAGCCGATGGTGCCATTCCCGCGATTTCTCGATCGCCGGGAGCAACACCTCTGAGCAGTCGTTCGGCGTCACCCGGCCCTTGACGACCAGGCCGACGACATTGTCCGGAAGCCCTTGGAGGATCTCGATCATCGGCCGCTCCTGACGCGGAGGGCGGCATCGGGCGCAAGGCCCGGTGCCGCATCGGTAACGCTCGCCTGTAACGCCCTTAGAACTTCACCTTGAAGTCGAAGTCGAGGATGTGGCCGTCGCTGCCGCGCACATTCATTGCGGTCAGGCGGCGGTCGTAGATGTATTCAAAGCCGGTATCGATGAACGGCACCGGGCTCCAGATCAGGTTCGCGTGCGCCGTCTCGATTTCTTTGTTGTAGGCGCCGGTGCCGGGGCCTCCTTTGAGCAGGGCCATCGGCAGATCCTGATGGCCGATGCCGTAGGTCAGGCTCGAACGCAGGGTCGGCGTCCACCAGTGCTGGTAGTTCACTTCGCCGCCCCACGAGGTTACCGTCGTGGCGACGATCGCCGATGCGCCGGTCGCCGAAGTCGGGCCGCCATTGCCGTACAGCCCGTGGGTACCGTAATTGGTCGCGATCGCCTGGAACAGCGTGTTCGCGCCGGCGCCCGGCGGATTGTTCCAGTGGCCGAGACCCTCGCCGCCATAGGCCTGGAAGCCGATGCGGTCCTTCATCCAGCCGAGCCATTGCGGCTTGACGTCGCCGCTGAAGCCGCCGCCGTAGCCGATGTAATTCCGGCTGATGAACAGCCCGTCCTTGAGCTCCTCGTCGCGGAGAACGCCGTGCAGCTGGAAATGCCCCCAGGGCTGCTCCCAGTTCACCACCAGCGCCACATCCGGCATCGGCGTCTTGCCGATATTGCTGAGGAAGGATGGGGATCCCGCGGTGATCGGCAACGAGCCGGCGCCGTTGGCGCCGCTCTCGTCCGAGAACCCGCCGAGCGGGGTGGCGATCTGGGTGTAGGGCTGCACCAGATAGACGCCGGCGCTGCTGCCCGGCATCCATGCGATCGGCGCCTTGTAGCCGAT
>DATLTH010000423.1:0-6112 GCA_035533695.1 Allostellaceae bacterium
GCGCGCAGGATGAGCCGAATTCGGCGTCCTGGCAAGGCACCTAAATGCTTAGCTTCGGGGCTGCGAGCGGATTTCGGCTCGCGAGCCGCCGGCAAGGCTCCGATGGCGGCGCTACCCAAGCGCCATCCCAAGCGCCATCCCAAGCGCCATCCCAAGCGCCACCGGGACGTTGTCGATCAGCCTGGTGCGGCCGAGGCGCGCGGCGGCCAACAGGCGCGCCGGAGCGGCCGGCCGCGCCATCGGCATCAGCGTCTCGGCGTCGCGCAACTCAAGGTATTCGACGGCAAAGCCGGCGGCGCGCAGCGTTCCTCGGCCGTCTTCGAGAATGGCCCTCACCGCTTCCGGCGCGCGTGCAATCGCCGCGGCGCTATCGCGCAACACGCGATAAAGAAGGGGCGCGGCATGGCGTTCTTCCGCCGACAGGTAAACATTGCGCGACGACAACGCCAACCCGTCGGCCTCGCGCACCGTCGGCACCCCCTCGATGCGCACCGCAATGTCGAGATCGCGGGCGAGGCGGCGCACCACCAACAATTGTTGGTAATCCTTTTCGCCGAAATAGGCGGCATCCGGCAGGCATTGCAGCAACAGCTTGGCGACGATGGTCGCGACCCCGGCGAAGTGCCCGGGACGGGCCGCCCCTTCGAGCTCCTCGCCGACCGCGGCGACCTGCACGGTGGTGGCGAAACCGGGCGGATACATCTCCTCGACATTCGGGGCGAAGACCAGGTCGACGCCGGCCGTCTCGAACGCCGCAGCGTCTGCCGCCTCGTCGCGCGGGTAGGCGGCGAAATCCTCGGACGGGCCGAACTGCCTGGGATTGACGAACAGCGAGGCGACCACCCGGTCGCCCTGCGCGCGGGCCGCGCGCACCAGCGCCAGGTGGCCCTCGTGGATGGCCCCCATCGTCGGCACGAGCCCGATGCGCTGCTGCTGGGCGCGCCACGCGGCAACCTGCCGGCGCAGCGTTTCGACATTGCGCACCACCGCTATCGTACTCGCGGCCATCCCGGTTCCCCTCCGGCGCCGCCAGCAGGATCGCGCCGGCGTCGCCGATCGCGCGCCGTATCTACGACGCCTGGGCGGTCAGCGCGGCGGCTTTGGTGTTGAGCGCCTCGATCAGCCCGTTGATGCCGCGCGTGCGCAGAATGGCGGCGAATTCGGAACGGCGCGTCGCCAGTTCGCTGATCGTGCCGTCGAGGTAGACATCGGCGATCTGCCAGACCCCGCCATTGTCGCGCATCAGATAGTTGATGTTGACCGGCTGGCCGTCGGACTTGACGATCCGGCTGGTGATGACGGTGCCGCCCGGGGACGACTGCTCGCCGGTAACCTGGAGCTGTTCGCCGGAATAGCTGTCGAAGCGCTCGGCATAGATCGCCGCGATGTAGCGCTCGAAGGCTTGCGTGACCTGCCGGCGCTGCGCCTCGGAAAGGCTCGCCCATTCCGGTCCGATCGCGAGGCGGGTCATCAACGGAATGTCGAACAGCCGGCGGACGACCGGCGCGAGGCGGGCGTAACGGCCCTGCGCTCCGAGTGCCGGACCGTTCTGCATCGTTGACAGCAGCGTGCTGTAGAAACTGCGCACCGTCTCGGTCCCGCCGGTCCCCATCGCGACAGCGCGCGGCGACGGCGCCAAAAGCGCGAGGCAAAGCAGGGCGCCGGTAAAGGTGAGGCTACGCCCCCGCCCAGAGGTCGAGCGTTTCATGCTGAATACCCGTATTGCAGGGATGATGATCCGATATGGCAGATAGGTTGGGATCGGCCGCCCGCGTTCAAGCCGATTGTCCGAATTTGGCCACGATGTCGCAGAATTCCGTTCACCGGCCGCAATCCCGCCATGACCAACCATTCCGGCACACCGATGAAATAAAACGCGCGCGGCGCCGCGGCGTTACCAATCGGTCCTCCGGCGTGGAGGTATCGGCGCTGGTTCGCAAACCGGGCTCGCGTCAGTAGTAGCTCGCCCCGCCGTTGACGTGGATCGTCTGGCCGGTGATGAAACCGCCCTCGTCGCCGACCAGAAACAGGCAAGTGGCGGCGATCTCGTCGACGTGCCCCTGCCGGCCGAGCGGGATGCCCTCGGCGTTCGGCGGCCGGTTGCCGTACCACTCCGGATTGTCACGTCGGGTGTCGATACTGCCGGGCGAGACGACGTTGACACGGATATTGTGCGGTGCGAATTCCGTGGCGAGCCCGCGCGCCAGACCGATGAGGGCCATCTTCGCCGCCGACAGATGCGCGCGGCCGGTGCCGCGGGCGCTGATCGACCCGTCGCCGCAGAAAAACAGGATGCGGCCGTATTTGTTCTCGACCATCGGCTCAATCAGCGCGCGCGTCAGGTAGAGCGGGCCGTCGAGCACGACGCCGCGGACACGCTCCCAATCCGCCTGCGTCCACTCGGTGAACGGCTTGTGGGGCCGGATCGCGGCGTTGTTGATCAGGATGTCGACGCAGCCGAATGCCGCCAGCGCCTTCGCCGCCAGCGCCTCGACCTCGTCCTTTTTGCCGACATCGGCGATGACCGCGATCGCCTTGACCCCGAGCGCTTGTACCTCGCGCACGACCGCGTTGGCCTCCCCTTCATTCGAGCGGGCATTGACGACGATGTGCGCGCCCTCGCCCGCCAGTTGCAACGCCGTCGCGCGGCCGATATTGCGGCCGGAACCGGTGATCAGGGCGACCTTCCCCGCAAGCTTAGCCATCGGTTTCCTCCAGAGCGACATTGGGGTTCGTGCGGCCAGCTTATTCGAAATCCGCTCGGCCGCAACGCGCCGCCGCGCGAGGCGGCCGGTCAAAGCCGGTGAACGCGGTTGTCGGCGGCTGCGTTTCGTCGAATTATCAAGGGGCGACCGCCGCGCCATCCCGCTTGCGCCGCCCGCCGAGCAGCGTTGCGAATCGCCGGTCGACATCAGGATGATCGCCATGGAAGACGAAGGGTTTGTTGACGACGAATTCATCGAAGAAACCGCCCGGGATTATGTCGGGCGCTACGCCGGGAACGCCCCTGTGCTGCTGCGAGAACATGCCGCGATCGCCGAGGCGAGCGGCGACTACCTGCTGACCCAGACCTGGCAGCGAATCATCGAGGCCGCCGAAGACATGCTGGGGCCGGGTTCCTATAGGAGACAGCGATGACCGAACCCGCTGACGCCGCGCCGTTTCGCCTCGACGAAGCGACGGTCGAGGAGCTGCACGCGGCGATCCGCGCGGGGCATACCACCTGCGTCGCCGTGGTGCGCGAATACATCGCGCGGGCGCGGGCCTATAACGGCGTCGCCAGCCTCCTTGTCACCGCGGACGGCGCGCCGGTTCCAGAGGCGGCCGGCATGGTGCGCGCCGGCATGCCGCTGCGTTTTCCGGGCCAGACCGTGAAGGCATCGACGATCTTCCCCGACCTCGACAAATACCGCGGCCCGCCGCTCGAATTCGGCCGCATCGAGGCGACCGCCTCCGACCCCTCGGTGCCGCAGCAATACGGCATGATCGTCGGCAAGCCGAAGGCCGGCCAGCTCAACGCGCTGGCGACGCTCAACATCCGCGGCGAGCGGTCGGTGACCTGCAAGGGCGACTTCGACCGCCATCCCTCGCTCGGGGCATTGCCGCCCGGCGCACCGCCGGTGTGCGAAATCTTCCGCCACTACCCCGATGCGCTCGAACAGGCCGAGGCGCTCGACGTCAAATACGGCAGCAACCCGCCGCTCGACGCGATGCCGATGTACGGCGTCGTGTTCTCATTCAAGGACCCGTTCGACACCAAAGACATGCGCACGACGGCCGGCGGCGACGCCGCCTACGACATCGATTTCCCGGCGCGCGACCACATCCTTGTCGCGCAATTGCGCGACAAGGGCGCGATCATCTTCGCCAAGGCGGTGTGCACCGAATATAACGGCCGCGCCGGCAACCCCGGCGGCCGTCACAAGCCGGACCAGGTATTGCCCTCGGTGCTCGGCTATCAGCGCAGCAGCTGGGGCGGCAATCCGGCCAACGTCTACGACACGAGCCGCGCCGCCTCGCTCGGCTCGTCCTCCGGCTCGGGCGTGTCGGTCAGCGCCAATCTGTGCATGGCGAGCCTTGGCGAAGAAACCCGCGCCTCAACCCGCGGCCCCGCGAACCACAATGCCTGCGCCCTGATCCTGCCGCACAAGGCGATGATCGGCTTTGTCGGCGGCGCGATCGGCGCCGACATCCACTGCGACCGCAGCGGCATCCTGTGCCGCTCGATCGCGGATTGCGCGAAGGTGCTCGATGCGCTGAAGAACCCGGACGGCGGCACCTACGATCCGCGCGACGTTTTCACGGCCGTGCCGCGCCCATCGGTGCTGCCGGCCTATGCAGAGCATGCCCGGGCCTCGGGTATGCCCGGCGCGCTGAGCGGCATGCGCATCGGCATCGTCCGCGAGTCGATGCTGGTGCGGCCGGGCGAGAAGGCCACCGTGCCGATCTGCACCGCCGCGGCGGCCGAGATAAAATCGGTGCTGCGCGACAGGCTCGGCGCGACATTGGTCGAGTCGAGCGATCCGCTGTGGCAGCGCGACCCCGACATCGAGCAGATGAACCTGGATTTCCGCGCCGGCCTGGCGCGGCTGGTGCCGCTGTTCATGCCCGACATCCTGTTCCGGCTCGCGCCGGACGGCACGCCCTTGTTCAAGGAGTTCGCCGCCGCGATCCGGCCGACCGAGTTCCTGCCCGGCAAGGTGTTCGGCACCGGCACGATGGCGCCGATCGACTACATGCTCGAAATGGCCGAGGGCCGCATCGCGCCGCCGGCCAATCTCGACATCGGCACGATCCAGCAGCAGGAATTGGCCAACACGTTCCGCTTCCAGGTCGACCAGTACCTGTCGCGCCGCGCTGCCGACTGGCGGGCGCGCGGCTTCAGGGAGTCGCTGACCAGCTTCAAGGCGCTCAACGACCGCTCGAAATTCTGGGGTGATGACGGCCGCGCCGGCTTCCGCAACTGGGAGGAGGTCACCGACCCGCGCAATCCCTTGGGCGGCCGCCAGGGCATCGACGAGCGCATCATGCTGCGCGAACTCCTGCGCCGCCTCGACATGCTGGTGATGCTGGAAAACCGCCTCGATGCGCTGGTACGGCTGCACACGCCGCTGCCGCCGGCGAAGATCGGCGGCGCCAACGACCCGCTGGGCGGCGGCAACAATCTGCGCATGGAGACATTCTACGGCCCCAACGCCGGGCTGACCGAGGTGCTGATCCCCGCCGGCTATGTGACCGAGGTATGGGACCCGGTGTTCAGGCTCAGCGACGACGGCAAGCGCTACCTGTCGGCGCCGGCCGAAGCGCCGACGACGCTCGCCCCGCCGGGGCTGCCGTTCTCGCTGGTGTTCCGCGCCGAGCCCGGCCGAGAGGACGTCGTGCTGCGCATCGCCTCCGCCTACGAAGCCGCCAGCCGGCGTCGCATCCCGCCCCCCGCCTTCGGACCGCTGCGGGCCGAGTAGTCAGTACCAGTGACAGGCGACGCTGTGGCGCGTTCCGCATCGGAGGCGCCGATTGGCCTCAGCCGCGCCCGGCGAGCACCCGGTCGACCATCGCCTGCGCGGCGCCGAGATAGTTTGCCGGGTCGGTCAGGGCGCGCAACGCGTCGGCGCCGAGCGGCCCTGCCACCGCCGGGGTTTCGAGCAATACATCGTAAAGCGGCCGGTCGCTCTCGATGGCCTGGCGGCAGGCGTCGTAGACGAGGTCGTGCGCCTCGTTGCGCCCGGTGTGCGAGGCAAGGCCCATCATTACCGCCTCGGCGACGATGAGGCCGTGGGTCATGTCGAGGTTCTTCGCCATGCGCACCGGATCGACGATCAGCCCGCCGAGCATGAATTCGGCCTGGTGCAGGGCGCCGGCGGCATAGCCGAAGCTCTCCGGCAGGGCGATCCATTCGGCGTGCCACGGGCCGGTGGCGCGCTCGAAATCGCTGACCATCGCGTCGAGCATCAACCCGGCCTCTTGGCGCAAGGCCTTGGCGGCGGCGAGGATCAGTTCGCACGAGATCGGGTTGCGCTTCTGCGGCATCGTCGACGACGAGCCGCGGCCGGCGACGAACGGCTCGGCCGCCTCGCCGAATTCGGTCGAGGACATCAGCATCACGTCGAACGCG
>DATLTH010000424.1:0-3448 GCA_035533695.1 Allostellaceae bacterium
GCGCGGGATGGCGACGTGGCGCGGTTCCTCCCGTTCGCCGATAAGTTGCCGACCGGCGGACAGGGGATAATCGAGATCTCGGAATTGCCGACCGCGCCACCTGCCGTGCAAGCGGGGTTGTATGAGTTTTTCCTGCGGGGCAAACTCGGCTCGTACCGTCTGCCGGACGGCGGCGGGTTGCCTGGCCGGGGCTGGTACGTCTACGCCACCGGCAACCGGGCGCAGGATCGCGCCCAGGTGCAGCGCATGCCAACGCCCTTGGTGTCGCGCATCGTGCACGCGACGATCCAACTGGACCTGCGGGTTTGGATGGACTGGGCACTGAAGTCCGGCAAGGTTCGGCCGGAGATCATCGCGTTTCTTAATTTCCGATCCGCGCATCCGGCCGACGGGATACCGGACATTTTCGACACGTTCGACCCGAGTCGGGCCGACCAGCCATACAGTTGCCCGCGCACGTACCACATGGCTTCCGACGTGCTGGACGCGGGGCACGCGCCGGGCATCGAGCACGAGTTGTTGTCTGGCTGCATCGGCGAGGGTCCCGCAACCGAGCTTATCGCGTTCCTGCGGGTTTACCGCGATCTCGTGAGCCCGGACGCTATCCTGATGAGTCCAGCTACCGCGGCCGTTCCGGGCGACCTGTCAGCGCTATACGCGGTTTGCGGTGCCCTGGCGCGCAAGGTGAGCGATAAGAGCATCGACCGGCTTGTGATTTACCTGGATCGCCTGCCGGCCGAATACGCGATCCTGACGATGACCGAAGCGGTGCGGCGCGACCCGACCCTGCAGAGCACGGCCGGGTTTTTGCGGTTCTCCCACCAGTACGGGGAGATTTTGACGTAAGACCTTACCGCCTCATGCCCGGTTCCGGCCGGGCATGCACGGTGCGGCCTTGCACCTAACCAGGGAGTTAGATCGATGTCCGAAACACTGAGCAACATCACGACGCGCGCCGTACTGGCCGATTTGACGATTAGCCAATGGTCGGCCAGGAAGCACGATAAGCGGGTTTCCGAGGAGGTGGCCGAGCAGCACGGCAGCGACCGGGATATGGGCCGGTTCAACAAGGCGCTGGTGGACTCGGTCGCGTTGAAACCGGTTCAGCAGGCCGCGAGCGCACTGCGAGACTGGCACTACGAGCAGACCTTGCCGTGGTCCGACAAAGGCCCGCGCATCCTGCCGGCGGCCAATTATTTCGTGTATACGGCTGGCGTGCGCGAGCGGCGGGCGAAGTTCGACGCCGCGGTTGCCGTCTTCCTCGCGGCCTACGACTCGCATGTTGCCGACGCCGAGCGCCGGCTCGGATCGCTGTTCCGTCCGGCCGAGTATCCGCCCGCGTCGAAGATCGCGCGCGCCTTCGCGTCGAAAGTCGATTTCGAGCCGATGCCGGACGGCGCGGATTTCCGCGTGGCGTTGGGTGATGTCGAGGTCGCGCGCATCCGGGCCGAGTTCGAGGACCGGGCCGACGCGGCGATCGCAGAGGCGACCCGGAGCCTGTGGCAACGCTGCTACGACGCGGTGTCGCACATGGTCGAACGGCTGAACGCCTATCAGCGCGACCCGGATACGGGCAAGGTCACAGCGCCGTTCCGGGATAGCCTGGTCGAGAACGTGCGCGAGCTGGTTGATCTGCTGCCCCGGCTCAATCTCGCGAACGACCCGGCGCTTGAGGCGATGCGCCGCCGGATCGCCGCTGAACTGGTGGGGAGCGAGCCGCAAGACCTGCGGGACGACGACGGCTTGCGGAATACCGTGGCGCGGCAGGCGGCCGACATCCTCGCGGCGATGTCCGGATATTGCGGCGAGATGGCCGAGGCAGCGGAGTAGCGCGACCCAGCTTGACGCCGCTCCGTGCGGGCGGCGTCTTGGTGGGCCGAGCCTGCCGCAACCAGGGAAGGGACACTATATGAACAACCATCAATCCGCCGCCGAGTTGGCGATCAGCCGGGCGCGCGCGGCGCTTATCCTTGATGCTCCGTTCTTCGGATCGCTCGCCCTGCGCCTGCAACCCGTCGCGTCCGATCGCACCAAAACGATGGCGACGGATGGACATAGCCTGTTCTACAACGGGGCTTGGCTCGAAAGCCTCAAGCCGAACGAGCTGTGCGGGTTGATCTCTCACGAGGTCATGCACCTGGCGATGACGCATCATTGCCGGCGCGGCCATCGCGACCCGCGCAAGTGGAACGTCGCGGCCGACGAGGCGATCAATCCCTTACTGGTCGATGCCGGCTTTACCCTGCCGGCGGGCAGGTTGATGAACCCGGCTTATCGCGGCCTCGCGGCCGAGCAGATATACGCTCGCCTGCCGGCCGACCAAGGCGGCGGGAGCGGCGGCAAGGGGGCGGCGGGCGCGAGCGGCGAGGCTGGGGACGATGAACCGGCACCGGGCGAGGTTTGGGACGCCCCGGCCGAAGATGGCGCCCCAGCGCCCTCAGATGCGACGCTGGCGGCCGAAGAGGCGAATTGGAAGGCCGCTGTCCTACAAGCTGCGCAATCCGCCAAGGCCGCCGGCAACTGCCCGGGCTTCGCTCGCGACCTGGCCGCCAAGATCCGTGCGCCGCAGGTGGACTGGCGCGACCAACTCCGCCGCTACATGACGGCGACCCAGCGAAACGATTATTCGTGGCGCAAGCCGAACGTGCGATTTTTGGCGAGCGGCGACTACCTGCCGAGCCTGCACAGCGAGTCGGCCGGGACGATCGCGCTATGGCTCGACACGTCCGGCAGTATATCGGCCGCCGAGGCGAACGCCTTCTTGGCCGAAGTCAACGCCATCGCCGAGGAGGTCCGGCCGGAACTGCTACACGTTGGGTTCTTTCACTCGGCGGTTTACCGGCAGGACGAATATCAGGCCGACGACTACCCGATCAGCCTCGGCACGATCGAGACCGGCGGCACGCGGTTTTCGCCGCTGTGGCCGGCGACGCCTGATGACGCGGTGTGCGCGATCGTCCTAACCGATCTGTGTTGCGACGATTTCGGGACCGGACCGGACGCGCCCGTGCTGTGGATCAGCACGACGGCGCGCGACCGCGTGCCGTTCGGTGAGGTGGTGCGGCTTGAGGTGGATGGATGAGCATGACCCGATCCGAGCGCATCCTATGCGCTGCAACTGCCGCGCGGCTGTCCGGCGTCCCCGCCTCGCTTGGCGATCTCTTAGGGGCTGACGGTGCGGGCTTTCTGCGGGTGCCCACTCCACTCGTCGCGCTTGTCAATAAGCTAAGCGGTAAAGTCCCAAATCTGCCGGCACGCTTTTGCCTCGCCATCATCGACCAACCGCGCGACATGTCGCATATCTGGCCACAATGGGCATCGTGGATGCTACGGACCATCGCTTTACCCGCTGTGTCGGTCGATAAATGGGGGGTGCGCGACGCTGTAGAGGCGGCGGCGCTATCTTTTGAACGACACAGCAACGCCCGCGCTGCCGACGCTGCTGCCG
>DATLTH010000425.1:0-2158 GCA_035533695.1 Allostellaceae bacterium
ATTCCTTGCCGGCGATGTAGACCGCGCGCAAACGCCGGCGGTCCTGCAACAGGCGGATGTCGGCCAAGGGCGAGCCGTCCCACACGATGAAGTCGGCGGCGCGCCCGGCTTCGAGCACGCCGATCTCGTCGCCGATGAAGCGTGCATTGCCCTGCGTCGCCGCGCGCATCGCCGCTGCCGGGGAGAAGCCGAGATCGGCGACGAACAATTCCAGTTCCTTGGCATGCCACTCGCCGTAGGGGGTGATCGCAAACCCGCTATCGGTGCCGGCGAGGAACGGCACCCAGGCGGCGACCGCCTTCTTCAGCCGGGCCACGCCCTCGCGGTAGCGCTTCGCGGTCTGCTGGACGCGGCCCTTCTGCGCGGCGGGCTCGTGCGGCTGCGTGAACTCGATCAGGTTTTTCGGATGGGTCAGGGTCGGGCACAAGAAGCTGCCGCTTTTCAGCATCGCCGCGATGCACTCGTCGTCGAGATCGAAGCCGTGGAAGATCAGATCGACCCCGGCGCGCGCCGCGTAGAGCGTCGCCTCGCGGCCGACGGCATGGGCGATCGCCTTTTTGCCCATGCGGTGCGTCTCGCGCACGATGATCTCGGTCTCGTCCTGGGTGAAGGCCGCAATCAACTCGCCGTCCGGGCGGCGCTGGATGCCGTCCAATGCGATCTTGATGCAATCGACCCCGTTCTTGACCTGCCACCGCACCTCCTCGACCGCCTCGCCCACATTGGTGACGAGCTTGCCGATCGAGGTCGAGGGCGCGCCGATCCAGGTCGGATACCAGTCGGTCAGCCCCTGATGCGTCGTGATATACGGCCCGGCCGCCATGACGCGCGGCCCGTCGAAGAGGCCGGCCTTGATCGCATTGCGGATCGACAGCGAGATCTGCCCGGCGTCGCCCGGCGAGCAGATCGCGGTATAACCCGAGGCAGCGACCTTCTGGGCGAAGAACATCCCGCGCAAGGCGCGGAATTCGAGCGGGCTGTAGAGGTCGATATCCTCTTCGCTCTTGGCGTTGCCGTAGGCGAGGTGGGTGTGCACGTCGATGAGGCCCGGCATCACGAAGGCACCGGCATGGTCGATCAGCCGGTCGGCCTTGGCGCGGCGCGGCGCGGCAGTCTCGGGGCCGACATAGGCGAGCCGGCCCTCGGCGTCGAACACCAGCATGCCGCCGGCCTGCGCCTCGTCCTCGGCCCCGGTGAACAGGTTGCCGCACCGAACGAATGTCTGCATCGCCCGTTCCTCCTTATTCGACGTCGCCGAAGCCGAGCCGGTCGGTCAGCTGGTATTGTTCGGCGAGGTCGCGCAGTTTGTACCAGGTCGCATCCTCGACCTCGATGCCGTTGGCGCGGCGGTCCTGTTCCCGGCGATGCTCGATCTCGCCCGGATAGAGCACGCCCGAGGAGCCCTCGGCGGGCGGCGTCTCCTTCAGGTAGCGGATGAAGTCGCCGACATCCTTTTTGAACTCGGCCAAGGGGCGGAAGGCATCGACCTTGAAGACCGCCATGAAGCAGCCGTCATTGTGCCGCCCGGTCGGCTCGACCCCGAAGCCGAGCCCGGTCAACAGGCCGCAGAGGATTTCGACCATGACGGCGAGGCCGGTGCCTTTGTAGCCCCCGTCGGGGCCGCCCAGCGGTAACAGCGCGCCGCCCTGGCGCAACTGGCGCGGATCGTTGGTCGGCTTGCCGTCGCTGCCGATGACCCAGCCGTCCGGCACCTTCTCGCCGCGCGCGACGGCGAGCGCGATCTTGCCGGCGGCGGCGGCCGAAGTTGCCATGTCGAGATAGAGCGGGCCTTCGAGGTCGGAGGGGATCGCCATCGAAATGGGGTTGGTGCCGAGCCGCGCCTCGCGCCCGCCGAACGGCGCGACCGCCTTGGGCGAGCGCCCGCTGTCGGCGGTAATGAGCCCGATCATGCCGGCCTGCGCCGCCATCTGGGTATAGCTCGACAGCCGGCCGATATGGCCCTGGCGAAACACCGTCGCGGCGGCGACATTGCTCTTTTCGGCCTTCTCGATGGTCAGCCGCATCGCCCGCTCGTTGGCGACGTAGCCGAACCCCCAGTGCCAGTCGACGACTGTCGTCGTCGGCGACTCCTTCACGATGACCCACGGCGCGCCGGGCACGATGTGCCCGGCCTTGATGCGGTCGATATAGGTCGGGA
>DATLTH010000426.1:0-3872 GCA_035533695.1 Allostellaceae bacterium
ATTGTAGGAGTCTCCGTGGCCTGCCGGAATAGGCACTGCGATTTCCCCGACGGAGTGGAAATTTGTTATAGAGAGGCCGTGCTGAGGAACCCGCCCTGATCGGTCTCCGCGTGCCGCTCCTGCCGCAATCCCGCCGCGCTATCCTTGCCTTTTTGCACGATGTTGCGATGGCGGCGCTGTCCTTTGCGCTGGCGCTCTATCTGCGGCTCGGCGCCGACATCGCGCAACAAGTGCGGCTGACGATCCTCTATGGCGTCGTCTTCACGGCGATCGCGGCGGCGATATTTCTAGTCACCGGCCTCTATCGCGGCATCTGGCGGTACGCGTCGCTGCCCGACTTGTTCAACATCGCGCGGGCGGCAACCCTGACCGAGCTGGTTTTCCTGCCGGTCGTGTTTCTGTTCACCCGGCTCGACACCTTGCCGCGGTCGTTTCTCTTGATCGACTGGCTGGTGCTGGTCGCCTTGTTGGGCGGGCCGCGGCTCGGCTACCGCCTGTTCAAGGATCGCGGCCTCGGCCACCTGTTCGAGCACGGGCGCGGCGCTCGGGTGCCAGTGCTGCTGATCAGCACCAGGGAGGGCGCCGACACGTTCATCCGCGAGACCGCGCGTGACCGCAATGCGGTCTACCGCGTCATCGGCATGCTGTCCGACACGCCGTCGCGGGTCGGCCGGCAGATTTACGGTGTGCCTATACTGGGCACGATCGATTCGCTGGAGAGCGTCGTTGCTTCTCTCGACCGCCGCGGCCAGCGCCCGCAGAAGCTGATTATCACCCCCCACGGTCTGGCCGGTCCGGAGGTTCGTCGGCTGCTCGACCGCGCCGATGCGCTCGCCATCCCGCTGGCGCGGCTGCCGCGCCTGACCGAGTTCCAGCAAACCCGCTCGGACGTCGCCCGAGACATCGAGCCGATTGCGCTCGAAGATCTGCTCGGCCGGCCCCAGGCCGTGCTCGACCGCGAGGCGATGGCGCAGCTGATCCGCGGCCATCGCATTCTGGTGACCGGCGCCGGCGGCACGATCGGCTCGGAACTCGCCCGCCAGATCGCCGCGCTGGCCCCGGCCCGGCTGATCCTCGTCGACAACAGCGAATTCCTGCTTTACGCGATCGATTGCGAACTGCGCGAGCGCTGGCCCGACCGCGCGATCCGGCCGGTGCTTGCCGACACGCGCGACCGCAACCGGATTGATGCCGTCATCGCCGGCGAGCAGCCGCAGATCGTGTTTCATGCCGCCGCGCTCAAGCACGTGCCGATGGTCGAGGCCAACCCGATCGAAGGCGTGCTGACCAACGTGATCGGCAGCCGCAATGTCGCCGAGGCGGCGCGCGCGCATGGCGTCGCCCTCGTCGTGATGATCTCGACCGACAAGGCGGTCAATCCGGCGAGCGTGATGGGCGCCACCAAGCGGCTCGCCGAAGCGATCTGCCAGGCGCTCGACCTTGCCGAGGCGGGTCTGCCGGCGAGTGGCACCCGCTTTGTCACCGTGCGGTTCGGCAACGTGCTCGGATCGACCGGCTCGGTGGTGCCGCTGTTCACCCGTCAGCTGGCCGCCGGCGGGCCTCTGACCGTGACCCATCCCGAGGTCAGCCGCTATTTCATGACCGTGCGCGAGGCGGTCGAACTGGTGCTGGAAGCCTCGGCAACCGCCCCCGATGCCAATGATCGCGACGCCCGCGGCAAGATCTTCGTCCTCGACATGGGTGAGCCGGTCAAGATTGTCGAGTTGGCGCGACAGATGATCCGGCTCGCCGGGTTGATCCCGGAGCGCGACATCGCGATCAGCTATACCGGGCTGCGTCCCGGTGAGAAACTGCATGAGGCGCTGTTTCACGAGGCCGAGTCCGCAGTGCCGACCCAGCACCCCTCGCTCCGCCTGGCGGCGCCGCGCACCGCCGACTATGCGGTGCTGGCGCGCTCGATCGACGAACTCGAAGAGCAGGCGCGCGCCGGTCATCAGGCGCGGGTGCTCGATCTGCTGGGCCGGCTGGTGCCGGAATATCGTCCGGCCGCACCACCCGCGCTGGCAGCGGCGGCGGGCTCGGGCTGAGGCATCATGCACCGCCGGTGTCGGCTTGCCGCTTTGGCCCTCGCCGTCGCCCTTGCGCCGGGTCCGCGCGACGCCGAGGGCGCGGAAGTCGCGGCCCTCTATCGGGCCTCCTGGGCGGGGTTGCCGGCCGGCGACATCCGCCTCGCGCTGAGCGATGACGGCGCCCTCTACCGCGCCGAAATCGCGATCCGCACGGTCGGCTTGCCGCGTCTCGTCACCCGCTTCCGCGGCAGCGCCGTCAGCGACGGGCATCTTGCCGGCGCGCCCTTGCCGCGGCATTACGAAGCCCTCTACGATCTGCGCAAAAGCCGCGACAAACGCCTCAGCATGAATTTCGCCAGCCGCACGCCGGGTGCCGCGGTCATCGCCGAGCGCGGCCCCGGCGACACCAGCAGCAAGCCGCCTCTCGCCGAGCGCTACCGCACCGATGTGCTCGATCCGTTGAGCGCAGTGACGGCGATTCGCCTGGAATTGCGGCATGGCAATCGCGGCACGTTTGCGATCCCGGTCTATGACGGCGCGCGGCGCTTCAACGTCCTGGCGCGGGTCCTGCCGAAGCGCGACGGCGACCCGGCGCTGCACCTCGAACTGACATTGGCGCCGATCGCCGGCTTCAAGGGCGAAACCAGTTCGGACGGCGATCCCGACGACGCGCCGCGCCCGGTCGCGGTGACATTTTCGGACGATCGGCGTCTGATGCCGCTGTCGATGAGCGTATCGCTCTATTACCTGCCGCTGGTGGTGCAGCTGACCCGTTGGTGCCGCAATGTGCCTTGCCGTTGGTAGCTGTTATATTGCCGCGCTTGTTTGCACTCCCGGCGTCGCCCCGATGAGCGGTATCATCGGCATTGCCGGCATCAGGCCGGCGCCGCTGGCGGAGGGTGGTCGGTGAGAGTGGCGTGTTGCGTGCTGGCGTCGGTTATGCTGATCGGCTTATTGGGCGGATGCTCCGACGACAAGCCGGCCGCCACCGGGGATCAGGCCCGCTCGGAAGCCATCCTCAAAAAGGATTGCGCCGACCCGAGATGGCGCAAGCAGAACCTCGGGCTGTGGTATTCGGTCTGCCGCAAACCGCTGAGCTGGTAAGGGCGCTCAGGCCTGCTCCAACTCGATCAGCGTGCCGCAGAAATCCTTGGGGTGGAGGAACAATACCGGCTTGTCGTGCGCGCCGATCTTCGGCTCGCCATCGCCGAGCACGCGCGCGCCGGCGGCCAGCAGTCCGTCACGCGCGGCGATGATGTCGTCGACCTCGTAGCACAGATGATGCATGCCGCCGGCCGGGTTCTTGTCGAGAAAGCCGCGCAGCGGCGAACCGGCGCCGAGCGGCTCCAATAGTTCGATCTTGCTGTTCGGCAATTCGACGAAGACGACGGTGACCCCGTGCTCGGGCAATCTGTGCGGCGGCGACACACGGGCGCCGAGCGCATCGCGATAGAGCGCCGCGGCGGCGGCAAGGTCGGGCACGACGATCGCGACGTGATTGAGCCGGCCGATCATCACCCCCTCCGCTATAGCCGCACCAGCTGGATGTCGATCAGCGGGCGCTTGCCGAAGCGCTCGTTGACGACGCGGCGCACGACCCGGCGGGCGGTATCGCGCAACCCCTCGTCGTCATGCCGCTGCGCTGCCGGCAATCCCTCGATCGCTTTCGCCAGCGCCTCGCGCAACGCCGCCGCCGGCTCGGCATTCGCTTCGGCCAGCCCGACGAGGCTGACCTGCGGCGGCGCCGCGAGCCGGCCGCCGCGGTCGACCACGAGCGTCGCGACGATGCTGCCGTCATTGCCGACGCGGCGGCGCTGTTGCAACACGACCCCGCCGATCGGC
>DATLTH010000427.1:0-2283 GCA_035533695.1 Allostellaceae bacterium
CCGGGTATTGAGCGCCGCCAGCTGCTCGTCGCGCATCAGCATGACGAAATGGGTCTTCGAGAGCCATTCCGGGCGATCCGGGTCGAATTGGGTCGACGGCAAAGCGATCGCAAAGCGCCGATCATCGGGCAGGCATTGGCCGGGCAGCAGGGCGACCCGTTGTAACGGCTCTGCGCTCAAGCCCTTGACCGGGTAGCGGTAGAGCGCGGAAATCGTCATCGTCATACGTCACCGCCGTTGTCATCGCCGGGCCATGACCGGGGATTATAGCCGATTGTGCTTGGCGGGTGGCATCAGGTCACCGAGAATGCGCGGGGCATGATCGATGCGGCAGGATGCGGACCAGCAAATGAGCGCTGACGAGGCTCCCCGGCTCGCCGACGCCGCCCATCGCACGACGCGGGCGAGGCCGATCGCCTGGCTGATCGGGGCGCTCAAGCTGGCGGCGGTGGCGATCGGGCTGACCGCGGTGTCGATCGGCGCCTATTGCGGCGTCATCATTTACGAGGGCAATTTCCACGCCGTCAGCCCCGGGATTCTCTTCCGCTCGGCCCAGCCGGACGCCGCCGAGCTGCAATTGGCCGCGCGGCAATACGGCATCAAATCGGTGCTCAATCTGCGCGGCGCCAATGCCGGCTCGCCGTGGTACGACGACGAGGTGGGCGCGTCGCACGCGCTCGGCCTCAAGCATTACGATTACGCGATATCGGCCAAGCGCTTTGTGACGCGCCGGCAGGTCGCCGACATTGTCAACATCCTGCGCCAGGCGCCGAAACCGCTGCTGATCCACTGCAAGTCGGGCGCCGACCGCGCCGGTCTCGTCGCGGCGCTGTATCGCTATGCCGTCGACGGAGCGAGCGCGCAGCAGGCCGACGAGCAGTTGTCCCTCGCCTACGGCCATTTTCCGTATCTGACGAGCCGCTCAGGCGCGATGGACGCCAGCTTCTGGGCCTATGTCCGCGGCACGGCCCATGCGGCGAGCGAATAGGCGCGCCGGCGCGCCGCCGTCAACCGGCGGCAAATCGGGCATCCGCCGCCGCGCCGCGGTCGTTCTCGGCTCGCCGATGTTCCTTCGCCTCGTACATGAAGCGGTCGCCGGCGGCGAGCAGTTCGTCAACGGTGCCGCCGTCCTGGGGATACCAGGCGACCCCGATACTCGCTGACACAGCGCCAGGCCGCAGTTGGGGGATCGGCGCCTCTGCAAGCGTTTGCTGCAATCGCTCGATAAGCGCCGCCAGATCCGATGGCGGGGGAGGCGCCGGCAAGGCGGCGACAAATTCGTCACCGCCGAGACGCGCGACGAAGTCGGAGGTTCGCACGCTGTGGGTCAGCCGCGCGGCGGTGGCCTGCAGCACCCGATCGCCGGCATCGTGCCCGAAACGGTCGTTCACCGCCTTGAAGCCGTCGAGATCGAAATACAGAAGAACCAAGGGCTGTCCGCTGCGCTGCGCCGCCGCCAGCGTTAAATTCAGCCATTCGCCGAGATAGCGGCGGTTTGGCAGCCCGGTCAGCGCATCATGCATCGCCTCGCGCTCGCGCAGCCGCTGCAGCTGATCGAGACGGTAGATTGCCCGCACCAGCAACCCGACCGCAGCCGATACCAGCAGCAAGATCAGGACGACAAGAGCCGCGTCAAGCTTCGACAGGTCGCGGTATCGCGACATTTCCTGCGTTGCCGCGGCCGAGCGTGCGGCGCCAAGCTGCTCCACAAGCGACTTCGCCAGACCGCGAAACTCGCCCATTGTGCGCTCGCCTTCATTGGTCTGGACGTGGACCAGCGCTGCTGCGAAGCCCTCCTCGCGGCGCAGCTTGATGGTCCCCGCCAGCTGCTGCTCCCTGACGCGGCCGACTTTCACGATCCGGTGGAGCTTTGCGAGATTTTCCGGCTCATCGCGAAACAGAACTTCAAGCTGGTTCGCCGCCGCGTCGAGGTCGCGTCGGCTCGCCGATGCCGGTTCCAGATAGGCTTCGTCTCCGGTGATCAGATAGCCGCGCTCGCCGGTTTCGAGGTCGAGCAACGCATCCTGGAAATTGCGCAGTCCCGTCAGCTGGGCGCTGATCAGCTCTTGTCGCCTGGTCAGCGATTTAGCCTCGTGCACCCATTCGTTGACCAGAAAACGCGCCGCGAGCGCGGCGATCCCGCAGATCACGATCGCGACGATGCCAAAGCGCACACTCTTCAACGCATATCTCCATAAAGGGCCGCGATGATACGAAGCGTACAATAAGTTGCAAAATTCCACCATTTCGCTGCGTCGGCGTGCAATAAAGCGGCGGCCGGAC
>DATLTH010000428.1:0-4776 GCA_035533695.1 Allostellaceae bacterium
CCCAGGCGCCGGGGGGCAGGTTGATAAAGGGCCCGTAGACGAGAAAGCGGGGGCGACCGGTGATATCGATCGGGCCATTGGTCAGGGCAAGAAGCGGCCCCGGCGGCTCCGTGCCGGTGTAAAAGAGCTCGGGCTCCCACACCATCCGGGCGAGGTCGTAACCGGCCAAATGCCTGATGTAAGGTTGGAGCGCGCCGTTCGCGATCGATTGTTGGCGCTCGGGCAGCCCGTTCCACCATGCCGATCCGTCGAGGTCTTCCGGTGCGAGCCCGGCGGCAGCGACCTGATCGGCCAATGCGCCGAGGGCGCTCGCCTCGATCGGGATGGCGAAGTGCCGAGCGATCGCCGCGACCGCTGCCCGGGGGTTCTGCCCGTCGTCGGGGGTCAGCACCAGGGCCTGCGGCACCTTCGTTATCGTCAGCAATGTCGCACAGCTGCTGGCAACCGCCCTCGTCGCATCGACGACGGAAAAGCCGGAGCGCTCGACGAGGTTCCACAATGCCGCGCGCGGATCGCCGAGCGCGACGAGAAACGGATGTCCCGCCGCGAGGACCTCCGCCTGCAGGCGGACGACGGGCTGGCGGCAGCAGGCGACCAGGTTCGCTGCGGTGCCTTTGATCACCGCGCCGGCGAGCTCCTCCAGGCTGTTGAGCGCGACGGCCTCGACCGACCCGAACTGATACTCGACCAGCCGCAGGATCAAAGCGTCGCACCATTCCGCGAAACGGCTCGGCAACCCGAACGAGAAAAAGACCATGTGCTGCGCCGGTTCCGTTGTCTGCTCGGGTTTTAGCGATTTGCGGCTGGCGGTGTCGAGCCGTTAGCTTGATCGACGATGACCGAATGGCTGCCCCATGTTGCCCCGTCGGAACGGCAACGCGTAAGATGGCGCCATGGACTTTCGTGATAATCGCAGCGGCGACAGAGTGAAGGCGCGGATCGCACAGTGGTGAAGATATTGGTCACCGGCGGCGCCGGTTTCATCGGTTCGGCGGTGTGCCGGCTCTTGGTCGGCGAACTCGGCATGACCGTGCTCAACATCGACAAGCTGACTTATGCGGCGAACCTCGCTTCGCTGAAGCCGGTCGAGGGCGATCCGCGCTACGCCTTCCAGCGCGCCGACATCGCCGACCGGCCAGCGCTCGCTGCGCTGTTCGCCTCCTTCGCCCCCGACGCCGTGCTCCATCTGGCCGCCGAATCGCATGTCGATCGCTCGATCGACGGGCCGGGCGCCTTCATCAAAACCAACATCGAGGGCACCTATGTGCTCTTGGAGGCGGCGCTTGATTATTGGCGCGGGCTGCCGGCCGAGCGGGCCCGGCAATTCCGCTTTCACCACGTCTCGACCGACGAGGTGTTCGGTTCGCTCGGGCCCGAGGGCAGGTTCAGCGAAACGAGCCGCTACCAGCCCAATTCGCCCTATGCCGCCTCGAAGGCCGCCTCCGACCATCTTGTCCAGGCCTGGCACGAAACCTTTGGATTGCCGACCGTGCTGAGCAACTGCTCAAACAATTACGGCCCCTATCACTTCCCGGAAAAGCTGATCCCGCTCGTCATCCTGAAGGCATTGCACGGCGAGGAGATCCCGGTTTACGGCAAGGGCGACAATGTTCGCGACTGGCTCTATGTCGAGGACCATGCGCGCGCGCTCCATGCCGTGCTGAGCGGGGGCCGGCCGGGCGACAGCTACAACATCGGCGGCGATGCCGAGCGCACCAACCTCGATGTCGTGACGGCGATCTGCGACCTGCTCGACGAAATGCAGCCCAATTCGCCATACCGGCCGCACGCCCGGCTGATCACCTTCGTCGCCGACCGCCCCGGGCATGACCGGCGCTATGCGATGGATGCGACGAAGATTCGCGGCGAACTCGGCTGGCATCCGCGCGAGAGCTTCAATTCGGGCCTGCGCAAGACCGTCGCGTGGTATCTCGACAACCGCTGGTGGTGGGAACCGATCTGGTCAGAGCGCTACCGCGGCGCGCGGCTGGGGGTTGGCCGCGGCAACCGCGGCCGGCACCTGACCGGAGAGCGGCGTTGAAAGGGATCATCCTCGCCGGCGGGACCGGCTCGCGGCTCTACCCGGTGACGCTCGTCGTCAGCAAGCAGCTGTTGCCGGTCTATGACAAGCCGATGATCTACTACCCGCTGACGACGCTGATGCTCGCCGGGATTCGCGACATCCTGGTCATCACCACCCCGGCCGAGCGCGCCCGCTTCGAGGCGCTCATGGGCGACGGCAGCCGCTGGGGCATCGCGCTCTCCTATGCCGAGCAGCCGCGCCCGGAGGGGTTGGCGCAAGCCTTCCTCGTCGGCCGCGAGTTCATCGGCGACGGCGCCGTCGCCCTCGTCCTCGGCGACAACATCTTTTACGGCCACGGCCTGTCGGAAATGCTGCAGGAAGCTGCCCGGCCACAGGACGGGGCAACGGTGTTCGCCTACCAGGTGCGCAACCCGCAGGCCTACGGCGTCGTCGAATTCGACAATACCGGCAAGGCCATTTCGATCGAGGAAAAGCCGCTTCAGCCGCGCTCGTCCTGGGCGGTGACCGGTCTCTACTTCTACGACAACTCGGTCGTCGATCTGGCCCGCGAGCTCAAGCCCTCGGCGCGCGGCGAACTCGAAATCACCGACCTCAACAACCTCTATTTGCAGCGGGGCCAGCTTCAGGTGGCGCGAATGGGGCGCGGGTATGCGTGGTTCGACACCGGGACGCACGAGGACCTCCTCGAAGCCGGCCAATACGTGCGCACCGTCGAGATGCGCCAGGGGCAGAAGATCGCCTGCGTCGAGGAAGTCGCGTACCATATGGGCTATATCGACCGCGAACGGCTGCTCGCCGAGGCGCAGCGTTTCGGCAAAAACGAGTACGGCCGCTATCTCGCCAACCTGCCAGAATAGGACTTCCGCATGAGCAGCGCCGGTTTTGCTTATCCGCACCTGTTCGGCAAGCAGGTGCCGCCGCCGGCGCCGCGCTGGGCCGGCAACGCCAAATACAATTTCATCGGTGGCCATAACGACCGCTCGCTGGTCCCGGTCGAGGGGCTGATCGCCGCCGCCGCCGCGGTGTTGCGCCGCGACGGACCCGATCTCGCGCTGTACAGCATGGCGCAGGGGCCGCAGGGCTATCGCGGTCTGCGCCGGTTCGTCGCCGACAAGCTGGCGCGCTGGCGCGGCATCGAGGGCACGGCGGACGACGTGCTGATCACCTCGGGCTCTGGCCAGGCGATCGACCTGGTCAACCAGGTATTGCTCGAACCGGGCGACACGGTGATCCTCGAAGAGTTCACCTATGGCGGGTACCTGACCAAATTGCGCCGTCTCGGCGTCGCCATCGTCGGCGCGGCGCTCGACGAGGACGGCATCAGGATCGACGCGCTCGCCGACATTCTCGCCGGCCTGAAGCGCCAAGGCACAACGCCGAAATACATCTGCACGACCGCGACGATCCAGAACCCGACCGGCAGCATCATGCCGCTGGCGCGGCGCCACCAGCTGCTGGCATTGGCGCGCGAATACGGCGTGCCGATCTTCGAGGACGAATGCTATTCCGACCTGACCTGGGGCGGCATGGCGGCGCCGCCGGCGCTCTATTCGCTCGACCCGGCCCATGTCATCCATATCGGCTCGTTCTCGAAGACGCTGGCGCCCGCGCTGCGGCTCGGCTACGCGATGGCGGACTGGGCGTTCCTCAGCCGGATGGTGGCGATCAAGACGGCCGGCGACAGCGGCACCGGCGCGCTCGAGCAGATGGTCGTCGCCGAGTATTTTTCGAAGCATTTCGAGAGCCATGTCGACGAGCTGAGCGCCGCGCTGAAGGGCAAGCTCGACACCATGGTCGAGGCGGTCGAGCGCGAATTCGGCACCGCAATCGAACATTGGAACCCGAAGGGCGGCATCTTCCTGTGGATGAAATTGCCCGACCAGGTCGATGTGCGGACGCTGGTGCAGCCGGCGGTGAAAGCAGGGGTCGCGTTCAATCCGGGGCCGGAATGGGCGGTCGACGGCGAAGCGTCGAAATCGCACCTCAGGCTGTGCTTCGGCTCGGCGACCAAGGAGGAAATCCGCGAGGGCGTCGCCCTCTTCGCCAAGGTCTGCTACGAAGAGACCGGGATCCCGGAGCAGAGCGGCAACGTGCGGCGTCCGCGATAGCTAAGCGTCGAGGCATCGCGTGAGCGTTCTTCACCTGCTGCGCCACGGCGAGCACGTCCTGCAAGGCCGCGCCGCGGTCGGCCGCACGCCCGGGATCGGGCTCAGCGGGCGCGGGCGGGCGGAGATCGCCGCCGTCGCCGAGCGGCTGGCCGGCGACGGGGTTGCCGCGCTCTATGCGAGCCCCCTGCAGCGCACCCGCGAGACCGCCGAGATCGTCGGTGCCCGGCTCGGGCTTGCCGTCACGCTGCGCGACGAACTGATCGAGCTCGATTTCGGCGAATGGACCGGCGCCACCTTCGATGCGGTGCGCGCCGACCCCCGTTGGGAGGCGTGGCGCTCGCAGCGCAGCCTGGCGACGATCCCGGGCGGCGAGAGCATGCGCGAGGTGCAGCGCCGCTCCGTCGAGGCCCTCCTCGACATCGCCGAGCGCCATGCCGACGAGACGGTCGTGCTGGTCAGCCACGGCGATGTGATCCGCGCCATGCTGGTATTCGCCCTCGGCATGCCGCTTGAATTTCTCGGCCGCATCGAGGTCGGGCAAGGCTCGCTCAGCACATTGCGCATCGACGCCGGCGGCATCCGCGTCCTCGCGGTCAACGAACGTCCCCGGCCGGCCTGATCACG
>DATLTH010000429.1:0-2557 GCA_035533695.1 Allostellaceae bacterium
TTTTCAGGGTTCCACAAATCGGAGCGGATCAATGCCTTGCCGCAGTGGAAATAGACTTCTTCGGCATTCACCAGAATGCCGCTGCGAGGCGCCTTGCCGCCCACCGTGCAGGGTTCGAGCAACGCCGGGTCGGTGGTGATCTGCGCGCGGCCGTTGACCCGCAAGGTCTCGCGCAGCCCCGGCACAAAGAAGATGAGGCCCACGCCGGGGCAGGCCAAGAGATTGCTGATCGTATCGACCCGGTTGTTGCCGAGCCGGTCGGGGATCAGCAGGGTTTCGTCGTCGAGCACTTGGACGAAGCCCGGCATGTCGCCTTTCGGCGAGGCATCGACCCGGCCGGCCGGATCGGCCGAGGCGATGACCAGAAACGGCGACAGCGCGATGAAGGCGCGCGAATGCTTTTCGAGCCGCGGCAACTGCTTCTTGACCGCCCGCTCCGCCGGCGTGCCGTAAAGCGCGCGGATCTCGGCGATGTCCTCGATGATATCCACCCTCGCCTCCCGTCATGGACCGCGCCTACTATGCACCAGCGAAGGAGCAACCTCCAGGCGGAGAAGTGCGCGATGGCTGTTGCCGTGGTTCGTGAGGAGCGGCCGGAAGGCGGACACCTGGCGCGGGTGACGATCGACAACCGGGCAAAGCTCAACACCCTCAACCGCCCCTTGATGGTCGAGATCGTCGAAACCGTGGAGCGGCTCGAAGCCGATGCGGCATTGCGGCTGGTGATCCTCGGCGGCGCCGGCGAGCGCGCCTTTGTCGGCGGCGCCGATATTGCCGAACTTGCCGCGCTCGATGAGGCTAGCGCGCGCGATTTCATTACGCTGGTGCACCGCTGTTGCGACGGGTTTCGCCGCCTGGCGGTGCCGGTCATCGCCCGGATCGACGGCTATGCGCTCGGCGCCGGTCTCGAACTCGCCGCCGCCTGCGACCTGCGCGTCGCCAGCGAGCGCGCTCAGTTTGGCATGCCCGAAGTCCGGGTCGGCATCCCCTCGGTCGTCGAGGCGGCATTGCTGCCGCAATTGATCGGGCACGGGCGGGCCCGCCGCCTGCTGCTGACCGGGGAGATGATCGGCGCCGCGGAGGCGCTCGCCTGGGGCCTCGTCGACCATGTGGCGCCGCCCGCGCAGCTCGACGCCGCGGTCGAGCAGTTCGCCGCGGCGATCCTGATGGGCGGCAAGCACGCCTTGCGGCTCCAGAAGGCGTTGATCGCCGACTGGCAGGACCTTTCGACCAGCGCCGCGATCGCGCGCGGCATCGATGCGTTCACCGAGGCCTATGCGACCGACGAGCCGCGGCAGATGGCCGGGGCGCGGCTTGCTGCGTTGCGGGCGCGGCGGGCAGGACCGGGCTGATGCCGGCGAAGCGCCCGCGCGCCGCGACCGGCCTTGCCGATATGGCGGGCGCGATGCCGCACTATACCGGCCATCGCGGGCGGTTGCGCCAGCGCCTGCTCGATGCCGGGGCGGAAACCCTGCCGGATTACGAACTCTTGGAAGTGCTGCTGTTCGCCAACGACCCGCGCAAGGACGTGAAGCCCCTGGCCAAGGCGCTGATCGACCGCTTCGGCGGCTTTCCCGAGGTGCTGAGCGCCGATCCCGACGCGCTTCGCGATGCCGGGCTGCGCGAGCCGGCGGTGGCGCTGATCAAATCGGTGCGCGAGGCGGCATTGCGGCTCGGCAAGGCCGAGTTGCGCGAGCGCGAGGTCGTCGGCTCATGGGACAAGCTTATCGCCTATTGCAACGCCCATATCGCCTACGGCCAGGTCGAGGAATTTCACCTGCTGTTCCTCAACCGCAAAAACGAGCTGATCGCTCATGAGCGGCAAGGGCGCGGCACGGTCGACCACACGCCGGTCTATACCCGCGAAGTGGTGAAGCGCGCGCTCGAATTGGGCGCCTCGGCCCTCATCCTGGTGCACAACCATCCCACTCAACCTATTTAGATCACGCTCGCTCACGCTTGTTCCCCTTGGATCATTTGAATTTTATGTCTTGTCATAGGGCCGGACGCTATGGCATATTGGGGTCGGTTTTGAGGGGGATCAGTCGTCTTTTTGACCCCAGTCGCCGACCCCTACGACCCGTCTGGCGACCCCACTTGAGAGCCGATGGGAGAGCCCAGTGCCGAGCCTTACCGATGGAGAGATACGCCGCGTTCTGAAACAGGTGGAGCAGACCGGCAAACAGCTAAGCCTGGTTGATGGCGAGGGGCACGGCACCGGCCGTCTGATCCTGGTCATGAAGCCGATGCCCACTCGCGTCACGGCGGACTGGATGGCGCAGCAATGGCGAGATCAGAAGCGCCTCAAGAAGAAGCTCGGCTCATATCCGTCGATGTCGCTCAGCAAAGCGCGCGAAGTTTTCACCCGCGATTTCGCCGACATGATCCAGAAGGGTCGCAGCATCAAGATCGCCGGCGACACACGCCCCGGCACCGTCGCCGATCTTTTCGAAGCCTACGTCGCTCACCTGAAGGCGTCGGGAAAGTCGTCCTGGAAGGAAGCGGAGAAAGGCCTCAGCAAAATCGCCGATACGCTCGGCCGCAATCGGCCCGCTCG
>DATLTH010000430.1:0-2595 GCA_035533695.1 Allostellaceae bacterium
CACCACCCGATCATCTTCATGCAATGCGGCCCGATCCGTCATCGGGTCGATGCCAGGAAACAGGCAGCGGCTCGGCCCTTCGACCATAAGGTCGTTTTCCGGCGTACTGAATTTAGGCTTCCTCGAAATAATCCAGATGAAAAGCCGGCAATCCAGGAACTTTATGCAAAGCTTGCTCAGGACCCGGTACGGAATGACCTGATCTTTGATGACATCCTATCGGCGCTCGAAGCCGGCCGTTCGCCGGTGGTCATCACGGAGCGCAAGGATCATCTCGATGCCTTGGCCGCCCGCCTGTCGAAGTTCGCGAAGAATGTTATCGTACTCCGTGGCGGCATGACCGCGCGACAATCGCGGACGGCAACCGACGCGCTGGCGGCAATCCCAGATGATGAGGAACGGGTGCTCGTGGCTACGGGCCGCTATCTCGGCGAGGGCTTCGATGATGCACGGCTCGACACCTTGTTCCTGACCATGCCGATCTCCTGGCGCGGAATCCTTACCCAGTATGCCGGCCGTCTGCACCGCCTACACGCAGCGAAACGCGATGTTGTCGTTTACGACTACGTCGATGAGAACGAGCCAATGCTCGCGAAGATGGCGGCCAAGCGGGAGGCCGGATATCGGAGCCTTGGATACCGGGCTGTTCACAGGGCGGAACTTGATCTGAGCCCGTCGCTTGGTGAGCTAGCGCTGTAGATCTCTCGCCCCATCGTCCGTCAGGTGATAGTCCTCTCCACAGAAACGCAGGACCTTCGTACGCATCCGGCGAAGTCCAGCGAAGGCCATGGCGTGTTGCGGTTGATCGGCAGCGCGGTTGGCGGTGACGACCGGCCTTGAGCCGATGCCGGACGCAAGCCATTCAGCCCGCGAGCGGCGCGAACAGGCGCTCTATGTCGGCGGTATCGAGCAGCGGCCCGTCGGCATCGCGCGCATCGAGAATGCCGGAAGCCAAGGCGCGCTTGCGCTGCTGCAGCTCGATCATGCGCTCCTCGACGGTGCCCTGGGTCACCAGCTTGTAGACGAACACCGCCTTGGCCTGGCCGATGCGGTGGGCCCGATCGGTGGCCTGGTCTTCCACCGCGGGGTTCCACCAGGGGTCATAGTGGATCACGGTATCGGCGGCGGTCAGGTTTAGCCCGGTGCCGCCGGCACGCAGGCTGATCAGGAACAGCGGCACCTTGCCTCTCTGAAACCGCGCGACGGGGCCGGCGCGGTCGGCCGTGTCGCCGCGCAACTCGACAAAGTCGAACCCGACGCGCGCCAGCTGCGGCTTGATCAGGTCGAGCATGCTGGTGAATTGCGAAAACAGTAGGATACGCCTGCCGTCCTCGATCAGCGGCGGCAGCATCTCCAGCAAATGGGTGAGCTTGACGCTCGCGCTGACGCCGCGCGCGGCCGCGAGTTTGACGAGGCGCGGATCGCAGCACACCTGGCGCAGCTTCAAGAGGGCATCGAGAATGACGATATGGCTGCGGGCGAAGCCCTTGGCCGCCACTTCCCGCCGCACTTTCTCGTGCATCGCCAAGCGCACCGTCTCGTAGAGGTCGCGTTGCGGCCCCGCCAGTTCGAGCGGCATCGGGATCTCGCTCTTCGGCGGCAGGTCGGCAGCGACGACGGCCTTGGTCCGCCGCAACAGAAAGGGTTTTACGCGCGCGGCCAGGATGGCGCGCCGACCATCGTCCCGGCGCTTTTCGATCGGGTTGCGAAAGACGCGGGCGAAGCGTTTGGCATCGCCGAGCAGACCCGGCATCAGAAACGCGAATTGCGACCACAGCTCGCCGAGATGGTTCTCGACTGGCGTACCGGTCAGGCACAGGCGATGACGGGCGTTGAGCCGGCAAACCAGCTGCGTCGCCTTGGCCGCGACATTCTTGATCGCCTGCGACTCGTCGAGCACCGCCAGATGCCATGCGATCGGCAGCAGCCGGTCGGCGTCGCGCGGCAGCAACGCATAGGTGGTCACCACCAGGTCGCTGTCGGCGATGTCGTCAAACCGCCTGGCGCGGTCGGAGCCGTGCAGCGAGAGGACGCGCAATTCCGGTGCCAGACGTGCCGCCTCGGCGCACCAATTCGGCACCACACTGGTCGGGCAGACGACGAGGCAGGGCTGGTCAAGCCGCCCTTCGCGCTTCTCGACAAGGATATGGGCAAGCGTCTGCACGGTTTTGCCGAGACCCATATCGTCGGCGAGAATGCCGCCGAGATCGAAGGCGCGCAGGAATTGCAGCCAGTCGAGCCCGGCCTGCTGATACAGGCGCAGCTGCGTTTTGAGCCCGGCGGGCGGCGCCACCGGCTCGATCTGCGCAAAGGCCTTGAGGCGCTGCACCAGCGCCCGCAGCCGCTCGCCGCCAAGCCAGCGCAGCCGCGTCGCGGCCTCGACTGCGGCAAGCGCGGCGCCTTCGCCGGCCGAGATGTCGAGCGCGCCGCTCGGTGACAGGGTTTCCGGGTGGTACAGCTCGACCAGCGCCGATAGGATCGCCTTGGTGCGTTCGAGCGGCAAGGCGACCAGGCGGCCGTCGGCGAGCGTGCCGAAGACGGTGCCGTTATGGGCCAGCGCATCGAGGCTGTCGGGCATGCCCGGCTGCCGCAATT
>DATLTH010000431.1:0-3374 GCA_035533695.1 Allostellaceae bacterium
GCCCTCGAAGCAGAAATAGATTTCGGTGGCGTGCGGATGGCAGTGATAGGGGCTGGTCTGCCCCGGCTCCCAGCAGGCGACGGTCACATCGCCCTCGCCGACCCGCCCGAGCACCCGCTCGACATGCTTCTTGCGATCGAATTTCTCTTCGGCCTTCAGGTTGAAGGTGTGCATCGTCGGTGTTCTCCCGTTCGCTCAGTGCCGCCACTCGCTCGCCGGCGTGCCGGCCGCGCCGGCCGGCAGCGTCGCCGCGGCGGGCAATGCCGGCGCAAGGGCGGCGGGGTGCCCTTGGCCTGCTTCGAAGGCACGGCGCTGCCGGTGCGCGGCGCGGATCGTCAGCGGGATCGAGCCCAGATAGATCGCCCCGACGACCGTCAGGGTCGGCCATGGCGCCGTCGTCAGAAACGCCGTCGCGACGCCGATGCCGAGCAAGGTCGGGATCACCAAATGATGCGGGATCCTGATTCGCTTCAGCGATGCGGTCGGGATCGTGCTGACCATCATCAGCGCCACGCCGGTGATCCACACCCCGTTCACGTAGGGCGAGCGGGCGATCCAGTCGCTCCATTCGAAGCTGACGAACATCGGCAGCATCACCAGCCCGGCCCCGGCCGGGGCCGGCGCGCCGCTGAAGAAATTGGCCGCCCAGGGCGGCGGCTCGGCCATCAGCTGGGTGTTGAAGCGCGCCAGGCGCAACGCACAGCACACCGCGTAGAACAGCACGATCGCCCAGCCGAGCGTGTGCCATTGCGCCATCGTCCACAAATAGAGCATCGCCGCCGGGGCGACCCCGAAGGCAATGAAGTCGGACAGGCTGTCGAGTTCGGCGCCAAAGCGCGAGGTTGCCTTCAAGAGCCGCGCGAGGCGGCCGTCAAGCCCGTCGAAGACGCCCGCCGCGATCACCGCGAACACCGCGAACTGAAAGTCGCCGCTGATCGCAAAGCGAATGGCCGTCATCCCGGCGCACAAGGCGAGCAGGGTCAGAACATTGGGCACCATGCGGTTGACCGACAACTCGGACAGCCGCCGGCGCCGCATGCGCGGCCGCCGCACCCTTACGCGAACCTTGGGCGAACGCATCGCCAAAACCCTCTGTTGGCTGGCCGCTCAGTCTACACGAATTCGTGCCGCAACGCAGGGACGATGGACCGGGCGATGGACCGGGCGATCAATGCGCCACGCCTTCGCCCGCCGGCTCCGATGACTGCCGGTCGGCGAGCACGGTTTCGCCGGCGACCATGCGCTGGCCGAGCGCGACGAGCGGAACATAAGGCGGCGGGCAATAGACATCGACGCGCGAGCCAAAACGAATGAGGCCGATGCGCTCGCCCTGGGCCAGAACCTGCCCCTCGTAAACCGGGCAGACGATCCGCCGCGCCACCAGGCCGGCGATCAGCACGAAAGCGATGTCGGGCATGTTGTCCGCGGCGCTGTCGGGCTGATCGGCCGCGCCGATGCGGATCGCCAGGCGCTCGTTGTCGGTGCTCGCCTTGTCGAGGCTGGCATTGACAAAGCGCCCCTTGGTGTAACGCCGCGCCAGGACCCTGCCGCCGACCGGGGTGCGGGCGACATGGACGTCGAACAGGTTGAGGAAGATGCCGATCCGCGGCACCGGGGCGGTCCCCATCGCCAGCTCGGGCGGCGGCGGCGCCGGCCCCAGAGCGACCACGATCCCATCGGCCGGGCTGACGATCAGCCCCCGCCGGGTCGGCGTGACGCGCCACGGATCGCGAAAGAAATACGCCATCCACAGCGTCAGGATCAGCGCGGCCCACCCGAGCGGGCGCCACAGGAAGAACAGCACAAGCGTCGCCAGCGCCGCTGCGGCGATGAATTTCCAGCCGTCGGGATGAATGGGGGCGAGGACACGGCGCAGCATGGATCGGCGACTATACGCGGAAGCCAGGGTCTCGGGCCAACCGTCAGTTTCCGCCGGCACAGCTCAGTTGAGCGTCCGCTCGGCCGGCTTCATCAAGATGGCGGGCCGTGAAGGCTTCAACGATCGCGGCAACCATCCACAATGAAGCCCACGGAATATAGTTGTTGGCGAGGTAGCCGGTTACAAGCAACGGCAGCATACTGGACACCGCCAGGGTCCAGAATAATCTTGTTTCATTTCCAAAGAGATAGCGCAGCCATACGAAGATAAAAGCGAAGACGGCCAGGCCAAGTGCCATAAACACGGCGGCCGGCGGTGCGAAATACTCCCATGAATTGCCGCTCTTGGCTTTCAGAAGGGGCCAAAGAAAAATGTTGTAGAGAATGCCTTGCGGATCCCACAGCAGCCAGGGCAGATATATTGCTCCCATCAGCACCGTGAACAACAGGACCGGATAGGGCGAACGGAACCGCAGAAGGAGCGGCAGGAAGAGAAGTCCAGGGACACTCTTGCTGCCGATCGAGAACGCGATGGCTGCCGCCATTGACAGCGGGCGCCGTGAGATGCAGGCCAGCACCGCCAGCGAGCCGAAGAGCAATGCCCAAACGTCCGTCGCCGAGTGGTTGATATAGCTGCGTGTGATGTGCCGGTCGAGCAGGAGCGCCAGCATCGCCGCACCAGCCAGCGCCCGTTCCGATGCCGCAATCCGGCGCAGGATGTTCCAGTTGACCGCATAGAGCGCAAAGCAGGCGAGCCCGTTCAGAACCAGCACTCCGGCCGGAATTCCCAGCGGTGCGATCACCGCCGTAATCAGGATGATCACGGGTCCGTATTTATAACCATAGGTTCGCATCTCGCGCGCGGCGGCGTCAGTCATACTGGTTACAGGGGGAAGCAATTCTTCGCGAAGGCGCGGATCCAGCGTCGTGTCATATTCCCGCAGTGCTGCCGCGAGGCTCGCGCCGGTCAGTCTTGTGGTCACCCCGACTGTTTTGCGTTCTCGTTCCCGCGTCGAATAAGCGTTCAGGTCGGTCAGCGCACCGAAGCCATAAGGGTTGTCGCCGTGCCACAACAGGCGTGCGGCACGCCAACTTGTCTGGCCTTCGTCCATCGGAATCTTGGAGGTGCGTACGCTCCGGACGTCGCTGTCGACCATCATACCCACGTCAAGCAAGAGCGCCGCAATCAGCAGAACTCGCAACACGGGAGGCACTAGCGGCATGCCGGCCGGCCTCTCGGACGAGAGCGGGCGCGGGCGGAAACGCAGAACGATCAGGCCGGCCAAGACCACAGCCAAGATGACGCCCCGTTCGATTCCATAACCCCAGTAAAAAAACCAAAGCAGGCCCAGCCAAAGCTGAGCCGCGGCAAGGACTCCCGCAAACAGGGGATCACACCCGAGAGCAACGCTGCACCAGATCTGCGCGCGCCGGAGCAGCGGTGTCTTCATCACCCGACATTCTCCAGATTTCCGAGCCGGTAAGCGTCGATATGA
>DATLTH010000432.1:0-2151 GCA_035533695.1 Allostellaceae bacterium
CAGCACATCGACCCCGGCCAATAGGCCGGCGATCTCGAGGCACAATTCGCGGCGCTGGCGCACCGCCTCGATGTAGTCGGCCGCGCTGAGGAAGGCGCCGAGCCCGATCCGCAGGAACATATGGCGGCCGAACAGATGCGGCCGCTCGCGGAAGTCAGCTTCGTGCAGCGCATAGGCTTCGGCCAGCATGATGACCCGGTTGGCGTCGGCATAGTCGAGCAGCGGCGACACCTGAACGTCGACAAGGCGTGCGCCGAGACCTTCCAGGGCGCGGCAGGCGGCATCGAACGCCGACACATAGGTCGAAGACGGCGTGCTGTCAGGGCCGAACCCGGCGACCGCGTCCTGTTCGTGCCAATGGCGGATGACGCCGACCCGCATTCCATCGAGCCGCGGCGTCAGTGCCTTGGCGTAATCGGGCACCGCGACATCGGCCGAGGCCGGATCGTGCGGGTCGTAGCCGGCGAGGACCTGCATCATCAGCGCGCAATCCTCGACCGTGCGGGTCAAGGGGCCGCAATGGTCGAGCGTATACGACAACGGAAAGACGCCGCGCCGGCTGACCCTGCCGTAGGTCGGTTTCAGCCCGGCGAGGCCGCAATAGGCGGCGGGGCCGCGGATCGAGCCGCCGGTGTCGGAGCCCATGCCGGCGGCGCACAGATGCGCGCCGACCGCGGCGGCGGTGCCGCTCGACGAGCCGGCCGGGTAATGCGCCGTGTTCCACGGGTTGCGCGCCGGCGGAAACGGCAGGGTGAAATCCGGGCCGCCGATCGCGAATTCGTGCGTCTCCTGCTTGCCGAGGAGGATCATCCCGGCATTGCGCAGCCGCACCCAGGTCTCGGCGTCCTCCCCCGGCACATGATCGAGATAGACCCGCGAGCCCGCCGTCGTGCGGATGCCCTTGGTCTGGTAGATGTCCTTAAGCCCGATCGGGACCCCGTGCAGCTTCCCGCGCGAATGCCCGGCGCGGATCTCGTTTTCGGCCGTGCGCGCCGCGGCGAGCGCCTCGTCGCGCAGGACCAGCACAAAGCTGTGCAATTCGCCGTCGAGCGCGGCGATGCGCTCGAGATAGGCTTCGGTCAGCGCGACCGGCGACAGGGTGCCGGCGGCGATCGCGCGGCCCGCCTCGGCGGCGGAGAGCTGGGTCGGGTCCATCTCGCGCCTCAAGCCTTCGGGTGGACGAAGATGTGCGCCGGCTCGGCGGCCCGGTCCCTCGGCTGACCGGCGCGCGTTCGCCGCACGCTCTGCTGCACCCGCGGCAGAAAGCGGGTGCCCTGGCGCAATTCCTCGAAGCGCTCGGCGCCGATCTTCTTGGGATCGAGCCCGGCCTCTTCGGCGAGAATGGCGAAGCGCTCGGGCGGCATCGGTTCGGCCATCAAATCCTCCCGATGTTACGAGGCCGCGAGGCGGAAGCCGGCGAGACCGTCGCGGGCGACCTCGTCGGGCAGTTCGGTTTCCCAGCGCAGATAGGCGCGCATCGCCTCCTGGTTGCCGGCGTGGCGGTCGTGGTTCCAGAAGATGTAGTCGATGCGCTCGCTGTCGGGCGGGTTGCCGGGCGAGGCTTCGAACGGGCGTCCGTTCGCGCGCCACGCCTCGATCCCGCCCTGCACCAATACCGCCGGCCTGGCCGCGATCTCCTTGAGGTCGGCGGCTGCCAGGGCTCCGACGGCGTCATCCTCGGCAAAGACGACGATGCGGCTCGCCCGCAAGACGCTGGAAGGCAGCCGGTCGAGGCGCGGCCGGATTGCCCAGACCGCCTCCTCGGGGTGAGCCTGCCGATAATTCGCGCTCGCCCCGATGACGATCGCCGCGGCGCCGTCATTCAGCCAATGCGCCACCTCGGGGACCGAGATCGCCGTCACATCGGGCAGGATCGGCGGAGGCCCGCTGTCATCGCCCTGTTGCAAGGCCTGCCCGGCGAACGCCCGGTCGAGCACGGCGACGTCCCAGCCCATCTGCTGGAGCCAATGCGCGCTCATGATCGCCCGCGTGCCGCTGTCGTCGGCCAAGACGAGGCGGGCGCCGCGAATGCCGACCCAGCGGTCGATCGCCTGCACCAGCTGGCCGCCCTCGGCCGATACCGAGCCGGGCAGGTGGCCGGCGGCGTATTCCTGCGGCGTCCGGACATCGAGGACGAAGGTTGCGCGGCGG
>DATLTH010000433.1:0-12731 GCA_035533695.1 Allostellaceae bacterium
CCGGCGAGAAGCGCCGCCATTGCGGATTGGCGCGCGCCATATGCCCGTGCAGCGTGCCGAAGGGCGCGGGCTCGGCGCTTATGAGCAGCGGCAGATGGCTCGCCTCCATTCCCTCGCTGCCCGAGGTCACCACGGTCGCGAGGCCGATCTGCTGCATCGCCTCGTGCAAGACCGGAATGCGGGTTTCGTTGAAATGCGCGGGTAGGTACATGCGGGGCTGCTCGTCTCATGCGGCGTGCCATCTTACGATCGAGCCTAAACCGTTCCAAGCCCTCGGGTCGGGGGGCGTAGCGTCGAACGGTGCGAAAGCGCGCTGGATCGAATACCGACAAGATACGTTACTCGGCGATAAGCGCCCGCCTCGCTGTTTCGACCGGGAGCAACAAGGTGCGGCCGCCGATCGGCGACGGAACGAAACCAAACCTCAGATAGAATTTAACGGCGTCGTCATCGAGAGCATGAACGATCAAAGCGCGGACGCCAATCTCCGCCGCGGTTGTCAGCAGGCGAGCGATCGCTTCCTGCAGCATACCCGTGCCGATACCCCGGTGCTCGAAACTCTTGTCCGTGGCCAATCGGCCCAAGATCACGACGGGAATTTGTTCGGGGGTATCGTGACGCATCGTCCGCGGCAACGCCTTTCGTCCGACCGATCCAGCGGCGAGCGTATAATATCCGACGACCCTTTTGCCGTGCGTGACAACGTATGTCCGAGACGTATTTCCTTCATTTTTTAGCGCGCGGCGCTTCAGCCACTCGTTTAGTTGCTCGCTGACGCAAGAAAAATCGTTCAATTCATGCGCGGCAGTAATCGCCTCGGGGGAACGCAATCGAGGTCCACTCGCGGGCGACCGTAGCGGCGTTATTGCTTCCGCCACGGTGCTTTTTGGCTCATCAGCTTCTTAAGCTCATCATTCGGCATTGGCGGTTCGTCCAGAATGCCGACGAATGCCCGGTATCTTTTTTCATCGAGCACGAAGAAGCGTTGGTCCAACAGAACATCTTCCGCTTGGCGGCGCGTCGCATCGATGATGAATTCGGATCGGGTCTTCTGCACCATCGAGGCGGCATGATCGATGAGTGCGCGCCATGTCTCGGTGGCACGCAGGTTGATTGAGACGCTACGCCGCTCCGGCGGTTTGGCGCCTCGCTTCACGTCATGCCGCTTTAAGGTTGCGGCGGTCATGGGGTCTTCCTTTTCATGGCGGCGTGCGTCCCGCCTTCCTGTCGCCGATGCGTTGTATGCATCATTTGTATATGCATTGTCAATACAGAAAAATTGCGGATGCACATACGTCCGGCCTTATTCCTTCTGCGGCCTTTCCCCGCGCGGCGCCCCGTATTTCAACGAAGGTCGAGAGAACATCGACCTCGTGGTGCAATTTCGTTCGCCTCCGTCAGACCCTTCGGGTCGTCCCGGCGGCATTGGCTGCGCGATGCCGCCGGGGTCGGGGGCGCGCGGAAGCTCTTGCTAAGCGGTCGCCGGGCGGGGCACATTACGCGGGGTTTTGGTTTCCAAGGGGGAGAATTCCATGACGGTTCCACACAAGCTGATCGCCGCTGCTCTGACGCTGGCGGCCGCCGGGTTGACGCTGCCGCCTTCGGCCAGCGCGGCGGGCGCGCCCGCTATGGTCATCCAGTCCGACACCGTGCGCGGCGTTCAGCAGGGCATGACAGCGCCGGGCTGCGTCTTGAGCAACCAGTTCAAGCACAAGGAAGAGATCATCTTCCGCATCCGCGTGATCGATACCAAAACCGGCAAGCCGCTCGACAAGTCCGGGTTGAAGAGCCTGATGGTCGAATTGCCCGACGGGCAGAAATTCCCGGCTCATTACGGCATGCACCCGCCGCAGGATCCGGTCGAGTATTTCTGGACCTATGGCTGGGTCATTCCCGCGAATTATCCGACCGGAAGCTTCGGCTACAAGGTCGTCGCCACCGACAAGAAGGGCCATACCGCCAGCTTCGAGCCGTTCAAATCGAAGCCGTCGCAGCTCATGGTGCTGGCGGATAGCCCCGGCTGAGGACGCGGCGTTCCGATCCAGCGATGCGGCGTATCGTCGGTCCTTTGGTTTTCGTTGCGGCGGCGGTCGTGCTTGCGGGTGCGACCCCGGCCGCGCGTGCCGAGAGCGGCGCCGATTTGTTCAACGATAATTGCGTGGTTTGCCACTCGACCGAGCCAGGCATTCAGAAGCTCGGTCCATCGCTCGCGGGCGTGGTCGGCCGCAAATCGGCCAGCCTGCCGGATTATCCCTATTCGCCGGCGATGACGCGTGCGGGCCTGGTATGGACGAAGCCGGTGCTCGAGAAATATCTCGCGAAGCCGCAAGCGATGGTTCCCGGCACCAAGATGACCTTCCCCGGCCTGAAGAGCGCGAAGGAGCGCGCCGCGCTGGTCGGCTATCTGGCCACGCTCAAGAACTGAGCGCGCCGCTCGAGCGTGACCGATCAGATAGAATCGGATCAGGCTCTGGATTCTTGATTTTGTCGCATTGTCTGCGGCGAACCGCTGCACACTTCGCCGGACAATGCTCCAACCCTCTAATTCTGCGCGCTTGTTGCGCTGTCCTCGATCACATGAACGGCGAAGTGGAAGGCCGGAAGGTCTTCGGCCGGATGATCCGCGGCATAGGTGAGTTGCGGAATCCGGAAATTATTGGGCCGTACCTCCTTCCCCTTGTAGATGCCGGGATAGAGATCGATGAAATGCCAGCCTGGCGCGCCGGTCGCGGGCAGATTGACCGTCACGTCGCCCTGGCTGTTGAAGCCGCAGGCATAGCCTAGGTAATTGTCGTCGTAGACGACGTGATAGATATTTGCGGTTTCGGTCCAGCCGACGCCTTTCAGGTGCAGCGTGACGGTCTCGCCCTGGCGGACGGTTTCGCTTTTCAGCGGATAGGCGGTGGCCGCGATCCAGAAGGTTCCGGTTTGCTTGGTGTCGCCATCCTCGACCGTCAGCCGATGCGCCCCGCCGAGATCGTCGGGCACCGTGAAAGCGAAGGCGACCGATCCCGCGCTGTCGGCCTTCGCCGCGGCGATCGTCCGGGTGCGTTCTTCCCAACCGGCGCCCAGCATGCGGTTGCCGGTGACGGTGCTCCAGCCGAGCTGATAGGTCTTGCCCGGCGTGAAGCCCTTGCCGCGAACCGTGACCGGCCGGTCGATGCCCGAGAACGCGGGCGACGCCACCAGCTCGCCCGGCGCCGGCAGGCGGGCGATGCTGGTCTGGGCTTGCCGGTCGGGTGCGGGCGGCAGCACCGGATCGCCGGCCGTGACGGCAAATTTCATCTTGAAGCGCGGGCGGTCGGGATCGGGATTCTGCTGCGGGTTCAGATAGGGAAAAGTGAACTCGCCATGAATCAGTTGCAGCACATGCGTGCCCGCATAGCCGGTCGCCGGGATGGCGAAATGGGCCGAGCCGTGGGTCGATACCGCTGAAATCCAGCCGGTGAAGTTGTTATCGTAAACCAGCATCCAGCTATTCTCGAGTTGGCGCCAGCCGATGCCCTTGATGTCGAGCGTGACCGGGGTTCCGGGCGGGCCCGATTGCGGGCTCATCTTCACCGTCATGTCGAGGCTGAACCCGGCCTGGGTGAATTCCCGCGCGCCCTGCTGCAGCACGATGTCGTGCCCGAAGCCGAAATCCTCGGGCGCGATGAAGCGCGCGGCGAGCTTGCCGCCGGCATCGCTGCGCACGGTCGCGACGCGGTAGCCGACGGGCTGATAATTGCGCCCGTGATATTCGCCGTCGGCGGCTTTCCAGCTTCCCGTCACCGTCCGCCAGACGAGGTCGAAGCTTTCATCCGGCGGCAAGCCGGAAGCGGTCACTGCGATCGGCGTGCCTTCCGGCGCGTGGGCCGGCACGACGCTCAGCGTACCGACGAAGCCGCCCGCGGGCTGCGCCGTGACCGCCTCGGGTCCGAGCGCCGATGCGAGCGGCGCCGCCGCCGCGGCCGAGCCAGCGATGGTCAGCACCGCAACGCAGACCGCGGCCGACGAGAATCGACGATGAAAGATCATTCGCGCTCCTTTGCAAATCGTGGATTCAGTAGATACGCGGCGCGGCGGTATTGGCAAGCGCGCGGCGCCGTGCGTTACCGATGCTCTCCCGGCCCTAATCGAGTTCGTCCCATCCCTCTGCGCTTGCGCCCGCAAGCGCGCGCAGCCGCTCCTCGTCGGCGGCGAAGGCCGCGGCGGTGCCTTCGTGAACGACGCGGCCGTCGTCGAGCACATAGACGCGGTCGGCGATCGCGACCGCGGCGCGGACATTCTGCTCGACCAAGAGGACCGCGATCCCCTCGGCGCGCATCGCGGCGACCACCGCGAACATGTCGCGCACGATCAGCGGCGCGAGACCCTGCGAGGGCTCGTCGAGCAGCAATAGCTTGGGGTTGAGCAGCAGCGCGCGGCCGATCGCCAGCATCTCCTGCTCGCCGCCCGAGAGCTGGCGACCCTTGCTCGATCTGCGCTCCTTGAGCCGCGGGAACAGGTCGTAGACCCGCGCCAGCGTCCGCGGGCCGGGCCGCTCGAGCGGCACCAGGAGATTTTCCTCGACCGTCAGATTGGGAAAGACGCGCCGGCCTTCCGGCACATAGCCGACGCCGAGCGCGGCGATGCGATAGGGCGGCCAGTCGGTGGTGGGCGTGTCGAAGATGCGCACGCTGCCGCTGCGCGCGGCGGTGAGGCCGACGATGCTGCGCAGGGTCGTGGTCTTGCCGGCGCCGTTGCGCCCCAAAAGCGCGACCAGCTCGCCCTCGCGCACCTCCAGCCGCACGTCATGCAGGATGTGGCTCTTGCCGTAATAGGTATGGAGCCCCTCGAGCTGTAGCGTCGTCATGCGGCGCCGCCGAGATAGGCCGCTTGCACGCGCTCGTCGGCGGCGATCGCCTGTGGCGTGCCCTCGGCCAGCACTGCGCCTTCGGCCAAGACCATGATTCGGTCGGCGAGATGGAACACCACCCGCATGTCGTGCTCGATCAGCACGATCGCCAGCCGCTCTTGCTCGTGCAGGCGGCGGATGAGACGGACCACGTCGCGGGTCTCCTGCTCGCCCATGCCGGCGGTGGGCTCGTCGAGGAGCAAGAGGCGCGGTTTCAAGGCCAGCGCCATCATGATCTCGGTGGCGCGCTGATCGCCATGCGACAGCTCGCCCGCCAGCCGCTCGGCCATCGCGGCAAGCCCGCCCATCGCCAGCAGCGCGTCGACGCGGGTTGCGATCTCGTGGGCGCGCGCGCGCGATAGAAACGGACGCAGACGCAAGCCCGCCTCGGTCTCGACCGGGATCAGCAGATTCTCGCGCACGCTCAGCTCGGGAAAGATCTCGGTCACTTGAAACGTGCGCGCGATTCCCATCGCGACGCGGCGATGCGCGGGCAGGCGCGTGATGTCCGTGCCGTCCAAACGGATGCTGCCGCTGCTCGGCGCCAGCATGCCGCTGATCAGATTGAAGAACGTGGTCTTGCCGGCGCCGTTGGGGCCGATCACCGCGCGCAGCTCGCCGGCCTCGACCGCGAACGAGACGTCGTTGACGGCAATGAGGCTGCCGAACTGGCGCGACAGGTTGCGAACCTCCAAGAGGCTCATCGCGTCGGCTTGCGGTTGAGGACGCCGAGCACGCCGCGCGGGAAGAACACCACCACCAGCACGAAGAACAGGCCGAGGATCGACATCCAATTGTCGGTGTAGGTGGATGCCTTGTCCTGCAGCACCTCGAAGATCGCCGCGCCGATCAGCGGTCCCCAGAACGAGCGCATGCCGCCCAAGACCGCCATGATCACGAACTCGCCCGATTGCTGCCAGTAGAACGCCCGCGGATCGACGAAATTATCGAGATAGGCATAGAGGGTTCCGGCGAGGCTGGCGAACGCCGCCGAGATCACGAAGGACAGCCAGATGTGCTGGTCGACCGGAATGCCAAGGAAGCGGGCGCGGCGCTCGTTCTCGCGGATCGCCAAGAGGGTGCGGCCGAAGGGCGAGCGCAGCAACAGCGCCATGATCCCGGCCGACGCCGCGAGGCAGACGAGGACGAAATAGTAGAACGCCCGGTCGTTGCCGAGGATGTCGATCTGGGTGAAACCGAGATCGAGCGGCACCCGTTTCCATCCGGTCAGCCCGTCGTCGCCGCCGGTCAGCGACACCCAGCGGAAGGCGATGAAATAGAACACCTGGCCGAAAGCGATCGTCACCATCGCGAAATAGACGCCGCGCAGCCGCACGATCATCGCGCCGATGATCATCGCGCCGACCGTCCCGGTCAGCACGCCGACGAGGAGGCCGAGCGGTGTCGAGGGCAGCAGATACTTGATGGTCATGCCGGCGCCGTAAGCGCCGAGCCCGAGATAGGCGGCGTGACCGAACGACAAGACGCCGGTGAAGCCGAGCAGAAAATTCACCGCCATCGCCGCGAGCGCCATGACGAGCACGCGCGTGCCGAGCGCGGTGTAGCCGCCGATCAGCGGAAACCACAGCGGTACCGTCGCCAGCACGATCCAGACCGCGATGCTGGGCCCGTATTTTTCCAGCGCTTTCACTGCCGCCGTCCCTCGTCGCCGAACAAGCCGCTGGGCCGCACCATCAGCACCAGCGCCATCATCACATAGATCACTGCCTCGGTTGCCGCGGGAAAGAACACGGTCGTCATGCCGGCGGCGACGCCGATCAGCAGGCCGCCCGCAAGCGTGCCGGGCAGGCTACCGAGGCCGCCCACGATGATCGCAACGAAGCTCGGCATGATGAGCTGATCCCCGATGGTCGGCGAGAGCCCCAGCATGCCCGCCGCCAGCACGCCGGCGAGGCCGGCGAGAAAGATGCCGAGGCCGAAATTGAGATTGCGCAGCACTCGCACGTTGACGCCCAGCACCGAGACGGTATCGAGATCGAGCGTGCCGGCGCGGATGCGCATGCCGAGCCGCGTGTAGCCGAGCACCAGGAACAGCCCGGCCACCGCGACCGCGACCACGATCATCATGAAGACGCGGTATCCGGTGAGGAAGAAATATTCGAGCGACAGCGGCGAGGCCAGCCACTCCGGAATCTGATACGGAACGCTCGACGCGCCCCAAACGAAGCGCAGCCCGTCCTGGAAGATGAAGGCGAGGCCGAAGGTCAGCAGCAGGCCGTAGAGCGGATCGCGGCCGTAGAGGCGGCGGATCAGCACGCGCTCGACCGCGAGGCCAAGCAGCGCGGTGAGGACCGGCGCCGCCACCAACGCGCCCCAAAAGCCGATATAGGGCATCAGCGAATAGGCGAGGTAAGCGCCGAGCGCAAGAAAGCCGCCATGCGCGAAATTGATCACGCCGCTGAGATTGAGGATCAGCGACAGGCCCAGCGCCATCAAGGCGTAGAACGCGCCGACGATCAGCCCGTTCAGCAGGTTGAAAAGAATCACCTGCGTCATCGCGCGGGCAATCCTTGGCCGACCGTCGCGGCGCGCGCGCCGGATGCGCGGTTCGATCGCGTCATAGGCGGGTCAATTCTCCCGGTCGAAAGCGATCCGCGCGCCACGGCGGGATGCGGCGCGCGGTTTCGGGTCAGGCCGGATAATCGAGCTTGCACCCGGTCTCGGCGGGCGTCGGCATGACATCGGCCATGTTCAGCACCTGATCGACGACGAACAGATCCTCGGGATCGTCGCTGCCTTTCGACACCTCGTGGCCGATGAACACCGAGGGAACGAGCTGGTGATCCTCGGCGCGGTAATAGGGCGCGCCGGGCATCAGCGCGACCTCGGGCGGCAGCTTCATGCCTTCGAGCGTGTGCGCGACCTTCACGGCGTCGAGCGTCTTGGCCCGGTTGGCGGCCAGCGCGCAACTCCAGATCGCGGCATAGCCGAACCAGGTCCGCGCGGTCGGCACCTTGCCGGTGCTCTTGCGGATCGCCGCGACGAAATCCGCGACATGCGGCACGTTCGGCTGCTTCCAATACCACTCGAACATCCATGTGCCGATGCGCGCTTCGGGCGGCAGGCCCTCGACCACTTCGAGCTCCTGCTGCATGCCGGCGATGTGGATCTGCTTGTCGAGGCCGAACTGCACCGCCTGCTTGATCGAGTTGATGCCGTCGTCGCCCGCCGCGAGATCGACCAGCACGTCGGGATTGGCGGCGCGCGCCTTGATCAGCACCGCGGAATAATCGGTGGTGCCGAGCGGAAAGAATTCGTTGCCGACGATCGTGCCGCCGGCTTTTGCCGCGGCCTTCGCCAATCCGGCATAGAGCGAATGGCCGAACGCGTAATCCTGAGCGATCACATAGAGCTTCTTGCCGAAGCCCTTGACCAGCGGGCCGGCCATCGCGTTGCCTTGCATCGCGCCGGTATTGCAGATGCGGAAGGTGGTCCAGTGGCAGCCCGATCCGGTGATGACATCGGCGTGGCCGCCGGGGTCGATATGGACGACTTTGAGCTCGGCCGCGACCGCGGCCATCGCGATCGCATGCGACGAGTTGACATTGCCGATCAGGAAATCGACCTTGTCGCTTTGGATCAGCTTGCGCGCCTTTTGCACGGCGACGTCGGTCTTGTCCGAGGTCGAATCCTCGATCAGCAGATCGATCGGGCGGCCGAGAATGCCGCCCTTGGCGTTGATCTGCGCGGTCGCCAGCTCCATGCCGGCCTGCTCGTTCTTGCCGAGCGCGGCGTAGATGCCGGTGAGCGGATTATCGACGCCGATCTTGATCGGCGCAGCGGCGCGCGCCTTTATGATGAACGGCGCCGCGAACTGCAACGCGCCTGCCGCGGCGCCGGCCTTGAGCACGGTGCGCCGCCCCACTCCCAAGGTGTTCGTGAGCTTATCCATGTCGACCTCCCCGAGGTTCTGCTTTGTACGATCAGCTTTACGGCGACAAGTAAATCCCTAAACCCTTTGGCCTGCAAGTGATAGTGGCGGGCCTCGGATAGCGGTCCCGCGCGGCGCTTGGTGGGCGGCGTGACGCGACCGCGCAACTGCGCGACCGCGCCGCGCGCCGCCGTCACCGCGTCACGAGATATTTCTGCTCGATGACGTCGGCGGCCTTGATGTTGCTCTTCAGCATGCCCTGGGCACGGAACCAGTCGAGCTGGTGATCGATGTCCTTGGGGTCGAGCGCGCCTTTCGCGTCGAGATAGGGAATGCTGCTTTCGATCTGCTGCGGCGTCTGACCGATATATTTGGCGATGATCGCGGTGATCGCGGGCGCGGTCGGCCCATCCTTGCGCTTATCGTCCGGCCCCATATAGGCGGCGTGATAATCGGCGAGGCCCTTCCGGAACGCGCGCAGGAAGCGCTCGACCAGCTTGGGATTGTCCTTGATCATCTTGGTCGAGGCAAAAGCGCCGCCCGCCTGCCACTGCACCTCGTCGCCGGTATAGCCGAGCAGTTTCATCGCGCCTTTCGTCACCGGGGGCGTGGCCGCGGTCGCCGGGATGATGCCGGCATCGGCGGTGTTGCCGGCGACGGCCGAAACCTCGTTCGGAATCGCCTGCAAGGGCAGCGCCCGGACGCTCGCCGGAGCGATCTTGTATTTGTCCTCGAGCAGCGACAGCACGTAATGGATCGGGCCGCCGATCTGGACGATCGCGACCGAATGGCCGGCCATATCCTTCAAGCTTGTGAAGCCGGCGGCATACGCCTTGTTCGAGATGACGAAGGCATATTGCTGGAAGCCGGGCTCGTCGCGCACCGTGCCGGCGATCAGCTTGATCGTGCCGGCGGCGGCGAGGCTGTAGAACGCCCCCGATACCGCGGTCACGCCGAAATCCAGGCTGCCCGACGAGACGCCCATCGTGATGGTCTGCGCCGCATCGAAGAACACGAAGCTCGCGTCGAGATTCTCGGCTTTGAAATAGCCCTTGTCCTGGGCGATCAGCACCGGCGCGGTCGATGACAGCTTGCCGACGCCGATCTTGATCTGGTCGAGCGCCTGCGCGTTGCTCGCCGCCCCCACCAGCGCCGCCGCTGCCGCCAGCACGCGCATCAAACCTGTCGCCTTCATGAGTTTCTCCCCTTGGATCGCGATGTTAAGCCTTGGTCTTTTGACGAGCGCCGAGGGTATGCCGGAGCGGGGTCGCCCCGAAAGCCCTAAATCGTTGCGCGCCAGGGTCGCGCGCGCTGCCGGAGCGAATGTTGCTATTTTGTTCTTGACTCCGATCCGGATCGAACGGTATAAAGAGCGCATCCTGAGAGATTTGGGGAGCCAGCCCGGCCGCCGAACGCGCCGGGTTTTTCGTTGGCCGATGTCGCGCCGCGAAAACCGCGCGCATAATTCCTGGCGCCTAACTCAAAACCCGCTGCCGCACCGTGGAACGATGTTTTGTGTCGCTTGGATCGATCGCGCCAAGCTTAAGCGCGCGGGCGCTGTCGGCAATTATGGTTTTGCGGGTCTTCGTCGCCGCCTTTGCTTTGGCCGCGCGCCCGCGTCCGCGTCCGCGCCCGCGTCCGCGCTGGTGCTGAAAGGGCGAAACCGGGCCGAGCGATGCAGCATTGGCGGGTCTCGGGGCCCTTGGATAACGCCGCGCAATGCCAAGATGATAGTCCTGGAGGATCGCTTCGGCTTTAACCTCGATCACAGGACCCAACAGATGCGCTCGCTCACAACTTCGGTGCTCTTTGCCGCCCTTGCGCTGGTGACGCTCTCGGCATGCTCCAGCACCTTCGGCGGGCCGCTTCCGTCGTCTCAGGCTTATCAAGATTCGATCTCGAGCCAGCGCCTCAATCCGGACGTCATCCAGAACCGCTAGCCTGGCTGGTCGAGGCGAGCCCCGCGGCGGTCCCGTGCGCTATTTCGGCAGGAACGCCTCGGTATAAAGCGTCTTCATATCGGGCTCCTTGTCGAGCAAGCCGAGCTCGACGAAGGAGCGCGAGAGGGTCGCTAGCGCCTTGGGGTTGAAATGCCCGTCGCTCGAGAACACCGGCATCATCAGATCGTAGGTGCCGGCGACGATGCCGGGATCGACATTCTGCACCTTCGCCGCGATCGCCACCGCCTGCGTCTTGTTCGCCTTCATCCAGGCGATGGTCTGGTACCAGCCTTTGAGGAAATCGCGGATCGCTTGCGGCCGCTTGGCGATGAGATCGTCGGTCGCGAAAATCACATAGAGGTGGAAATCCTTGATGTAGTCGCCGAACTTGACCAGCAGCTTGCCGTGGCCTTGCTGCTGCAGCTTCAAGGCGGTCGAGAGATCGACGGTGATGCCGTCGACCTCGTTGGTGACCAGCGCCGACAGCACCGCGCTCATCGGGTTCATGATGACCAGCTTGATGCCGTCGCGGCCCCAGCCTTGTTGGGCCGACAGCGTCGAGACCAGCCAGCCGGTGAGCGAGCCGATCTGCGACACCGAGATGCCGCGGCCTTTGAGATCGCCGATTGTGTTGATGTTGCTCTTGGTGCCGACCGTGATCGTCAGCTCCATCGGCGCGCCGGCCGCCGCGCCGACCGCCTTGATGGGCGCGCCTTTGACCTCGTTGGCCATGTCGGGGCCGCTGCCCAGGCCCATATCGACCGCGTTGGAGATCAGCCCCTGCGCCAGCCGCGGCGCGCCGCCGAAATCGACGATCTCGACATCGACGCCGTTCTTTTTGAAGATGCCCTCCTCGACGCCGACATTGAGCGGCGTGAAGCCGAAAGCCTGCGGCACCGATTTGCCGACTTTCAGCGCCTCGTCGGCCCAGGCTTTGTCGATAAGGCCGGGCACGGACGACGCGGCCGCCAATAGTATCAGGAGCCCGGCGGCCAGCGCGGCTTGGATTCGAGCGCGGAAGTGGCGGCGAAGCATCATCGGTTTCCCCCTGCGGTCTCGGCTTGGTGTTGGGCCATTTTCTACCAGTTTGGACGGCCAGCCGCCAGTGTTCTTATTTTGTTCTTGACTTGGATCCGGATCCAATTGTATAAAAGGGTCATCCTGAGAGAGTTGGGAAAGCGGCGGCGGCGATAGAGCCCGCGTCGCCCTATAATAAGGCACAGCCCGGCCGCCGCACGCGCCGGGCTTTTGTCATCGCTAAGCTCGCCTCAGTTGCCTTATTGCCGACCATCGTGCCGTCACATATTTCCCCTATTTGAATGCCGTCAAGAAGGTGATCCCGAGTCGCTACGCGGGCGAGATGCATAGGTGACCGGCGCGGACGCTAGTGGGTTCTTGGAGGTCCGACCACCATATGTGTCACGAGAGACTCGACTGGGAATCGTGGCCCGGTCCCGGTCACGAGTTTTCTACCGCTAAAAGCCGAGGGAGGCGCATTTTTCCCTGTTGCAATAGAATTTTTGTGGCATAATCCCCACGTTGGTTCCGGTAACTAATTGATTTTATTCGTTTACCGTTTTCTGCAATTCCGGGGATGAGCTATTGACTTAACGGAATTTTTCTGAGCGGCGCTCGTTAATGGTGTCCTGAAGCGAAAGGAGGGTGAAATGTCTGATTTAGAAAAACTAGCAACTGAGATGTTTAGCAATTCCACCTTCCGTTTGGTGGATTTCAAGCTTTTCCTCGGCGACGACAAAGATGGTCCGATAGAGGATGTTTGCCGCGAAATTCGCAAAGGCGAACTGTCCGTCAAACTCGGCGAGGTCAAGCCCGTATCCGACTGGCCGCACGTTCGCGAACCGGTTGACATTCGCACCCTGCTCTAGTACCCGGAATCAAAGCTGAGTGATACGTCGGCCTTTGAACCGGCGCTGGCGGACGCTTTTCTTTTTCCATGCGAACGGCTCGGCATTTTCGTTGTACGCGGCGATAAAGGCATCGATGTGCTCCTGCAATTGCTGGA
>DATLTH010000434.1:0-7664 GCA_035533695.1 Allostellaceae bacterium
TGCCGTCTGCTGCAACAGCAGCACCGCGTCGATCTGCGTCGGATCGAAGGAAGCGGCAAGCCGCCCCAAGGCGTAGTCCCTGCTGTCGAGCCACAGCACGTCGCTGTTGACGACAAAAAACCGCTCGTCGAGCAACGGCAATGCCTGGCGCACGCCGCCGCCGGTTTCAAGCAATTCCGGTTCCCGCGAAAGCTCGATCTGCGGATGCGCGCGCCGGGCGAGCTGGGCGGCCACCATGTCCGCCTTGTAATGGAGGTTGACGACGACCCGCTCGACCCCGACCAGCGCCAGCCGGTCGATCGCGTGGTCGAGCAGGGTGCGGCCGCCGATTTCGACCAGCGGCTTCGGCACCGTGTCGGTGATCGGCCGCATCCGGGTGCCGAGCCCGGCAGCCAGGACCATCGCCGATCTGGGCGGGTCGATCATGCTGCGCCGGCCTCGTGGCCTTGACCGAGCGGCCGATGCCGCACGGATGGCGGCAGGTGGCAGTCGAGCCAATCGGCGATCGGCCGCAAGGCGGTCTCGCTCCGCAGGTCGTCGTCGAGCAGCCGCCATACCCGTGCCAGGTGCGCGAGATAGCCGGGCTTGCCGTCGCGTCGCCACAGGCGGGTGAAAATGCCGAGAATCTTGCAGTTGCGCTGCGCCGCGAGGATCGCGCCGGAGCGCAGGAACGCGGCCCGGTCGATGCCGGGAAACGCGGCGAGGTAGCGCTCGGTCATCGCGGCGCGCAGAGCGTCAGGCACATCGCGGCGCGCATCCTTCAAGAGCGAAACCAGATCATAGCTCGCCGCGCCGCGAACGGCGTCCTGGAAATCGAGCAGGCCGCAAGCGCGCACATCCGCACGCCCCGGCAGCAGCATCAGGTTATCGACGTGATAGTCGCGCAGGACCAGCGTCGGCGCCCCCGAGGCTGCCTGCGGCAGGACCTCGCGCCAGCGTGCGAGATATTCCTCGCACGCCGCTTGCGACAGGCTCTGGCCCAGTGCGCTCGGCGCGTACCAGTCGACGAGCAGCGCCGCTTCGGCCAACAGCCGCGCCTCGTCATAAGGCGGCAGCGTCGGCGGTCCACCGGCATCGACCGCTCGGTGCAGCGCGATCAGCGTATCGACGGCAAGGGCGTACAACGCCGCCTCGTCCGCCCCGCCGGCCAGCAGCCTGGTATAGAGATCGTCGCCGAAATCCTCGATCAGCAGAAAGCCGCGATCGCTGTCGGCCGCATAAATCTCCGGCGCGCTGAGCCCCAATCCGCGCAATATCGCGGCGACCGCGACAAAGGGCTCGACATCCTCGACCGGCGGCGGCGCATCCATCAGCACAACCCGCCGGGCGCCGTCGGCGAGGCGGTAGTAGTGCCGGAAGGAGGCATCGGCGGCCAGGCCGATCGGGGCGATGTCGCGCCAGCCCGCCGCCGCCAGAAAATCCGCCATCGCCGCTTTGCGATCGTCGACGACGGCCGGCAGTTCGGCGGCGCGCTGCACCTCAGACCTCCGCGGCCAGCCGGGACAGCCGCAGCGCCCAATCGGCATCCGCGTCGATCGAGGCCCGGCGCCGCCCCGGCGTCGCGCCATCGGCAAGAGTGATTTCTAACCGCCGCGCCGGCACCAGCGACCCGAACCGCTCGGGCCATTCGATCAGTGCGATCCCGTCGCGAAACGCGTCCTCGATACCGAGCTCCCAGGCTTCCTCGGGATCGCGCAGCCGGTAGCCGTCGAAATGCCAGATCGCGGCAGGTTCGAGCTCGTACAGCTGGACCAGCGTAAAGGTCGGGCTCGGCACCTCTCCGGCGCCTCCCCTGGCGTGGATGAACGCGCGCGCAAAGCTGGTCTTGCCGGCGCCGAGCGCCCCCTTCAGCGCGATCACGTCGCCCGGCCGGGCGAGCCGCGCGATGCGGGCGGCGAACGCCGCGGTGGCGGCTTCGTCGGGCAGGTCGATGACGATCATTGGCAATGCCTTGTATATCCGAGACGCGATGCGCTGCAATCTTCGCGTGCGCGGGGCGCGAGGACGCGCGCGTGCGCCGGCGCGGCCGCTTGCAACAGCCGCTCTCGCCGCTATGGTGATGCGATGCAGAACACCGCCGATTCCTGCGATGTCGCGATCATCGGCGCGGGGCCGGTGGGGCTGTTCGCGGTGTTCGAGTGCGGCATGCTCGAGATGAGCTGCCAGCTGTTCGATGCGCTGCCGGCGCCGGGCGGGCAGTGCGTGGCGCTCTACCCGGAAAAGCCGATCTACGACATTCCCGGCTACCCGCGAATCGATGCCGCCCAGCTGGTCGACCGCCTGCTCGAGCAGGCCGCTCCGTTCGCGCCGGTGTTCCATCTCGGCCACCCGGTCGCGGCCCTGCTGGAGCAGGAAGGCGGCTTCATCATCGAAAATGCAGGCGGACGGCGGGTCCGGGCGCGCGCGGTGGTGATCGCGGCCGGGGCCGGCGCGTTCGGCCCCAACCGGCCGCCGCTGCCCGGCATCGCCGAGTTCGAGGACAAGAGCGTCTTTTACCTTGTCCGAACGCGCGAAGAATTGCGCGGCCGCCGCGTGGTTATCGCCGGCGGCGGCGATTCGGCGGTCGATTGGGCCCTGTCGTTGGCCGATGTTGCCGAGCGCGTGACGGTTGTCCATCGCCGCGCGAAATTTCGCGCGGCGCCGCGATCCGCCGCGCGATTGCAGCGTCTCGCCGAGGAGGGCCGGATCGAGCTCGCCATCCCCTACCAGCTGCACGCGCTCGAAGGCGCTGCCGGGCAGCTGTCGGCGGTGATCGTCGCCGATCTGGCCGGGCAGACCCGCCGTCTCCCGGCGGACTGCCTGCTGCCGTTTTTCGGGCTCGCGACCGATCTCGGGCCGCTTGCCGCCTGGGGGCTCGACCTCGACCACCAGCGCATCCGCGTCGACCCCGCCACCTGCGCCACCTCGCGCGCGGGAATTTTTGCCGTCGGCGACATCGCCGTTTATCCCGGCAAGCTCAAGCTGATCCTGGCGGGCTTCGCCGAGGCGGCATTGGCGGCGCACGCGATCTATCCGCTCGCCCATCGCGGCCAGGTCGCGCATTTCGAATATTCGACGACAAAGGGGGTGCCCGGAAGCTGATCGCCCGTTGCGCCAGTTCCGGGATCAAACGGCGGGGTGGACGGCGGCTGGCGCCGCCGGCAGCCGAAGCCTGCCGGGCAGCCGGCACAGAATGGTGGTGCCGGAACCTGGGGTACCTTGGGTCGAGCGGATCTCGACCGAGCCGCCATGCAGCTCGATCAGGCTTTTGACCAGCGACAGACCAAGCCCGGCTCCGGATTCGCGGGCCTGCGGATTGCCCCGTTCGAAGGTTTCGAAGATTCGCTGCTGATCGGCCAGCGCGATGCCGATCCCGGTATCGGCCACTGAAAGGATCAGATCGCCCCCATCCTCCGGTGGGCCGAAGCGTGCCTCAAGCCGCACCGATCCGCCGGAAGGGGTGAACTTTATGGCGTTCGAGACGATGTTGAAGAGCGCCTGTTTGAGCCGCCGCTCGTCCGCTTCGACCCTGCCGATCTCCGGCGGACAGTCCAGGGTGAGCGCAAGGTTTCGGCTGCGGGCGCGCTCTCGCGTCAGGGTGATCACCGCGTCGAGCATGTCGCGGATCTCGACCGGCCCGTTTTCGAGCGCCATGTACCCGGCCTCGATCGTGGCGAGATCGAGAATGTCGTTGATCAGCGTCATCAGGCGGTGGGAGCTGTCGAGAATGCCGCGGCTGTAGTCGAGCTGGCGCGGCGAGAGCGGCCCGAAATACTGGTTCGCGAGGATCTCGGCGAAGCCGATGATCGCGTTGAGCGGCGTGCGCAGCTCGTAGGACACATTGGCGATGAACTCGCTCTTCAGGCGGCCCGCCGTCTCCAGCGCCTCGTTGCGCTCGCGCAACGCGCGCTCGACCTGCGCGCTGTCGGTCACGTCGAGGCAGGTAAACAGCACGTTGCCGTCGGGCAAGGGGACCGTCGCCAGCCGCAACGCCAATCCGTCCGGACGGTCGAGCCGGCCGCGCCAGGCGGTCTCCCCGGTGACCGTGGCGACGATCTGCTCGCGGGTCACCGATCCGTCGCTGTTGTCGTCATAGAACAAGCGGGTTTTCTCGACGATCTCGCTGAAATGCGGCTCGCCCTCCAGATCGGCTTCGGACAACCCCCAGATCCGGCGGTAGGCGGGGCTGTGCAGCTTGAGCCGCCCGTCGCTGCCGAACACCGCGATGCCCTCGAACAGGTTGTCGAGGGTCTCGCGCTGGACCTCGATCAGGGTGTTGTAGGACCGTTCCAGCGCCAGGCGATCGGTGACGTCCTCGTAAACAAAGATCATGCCGCCCAGCGGGTGCGGCGACACCGACACGCTCAGCGTGCGGCCGTCGGGCAGGTGCATCAGCTCGCTTTGCGGCTCGATCAGCGAGGTGAACAGGTCGAACTGCTGCCGCTTGAAGGCGCGGAAATCGGCATATTCCGGGACCCGCCGGCGTTCGCGCAGCCGCTCGAGCAGTTCGTCGAGCCAGGGCTCGCCGGCAAGCCATTCCTCCTCGATCCCCCACAGGCGGGCATAAGCGGAATTGAAAAAGTTGAGCCGTTGGTCGGGCCCGAAGATCGCGACGGCGGCATTGATGCTTTCGAGGACCTGGCCGTGGGCGTTGACGTGCCGCGACATCTCGCTCTCGACGCTTTCGAGGTCGGTGCGGTCGAGCGCGAAGCCGATCGTGCCGCCGGCGGGGTCGGGCATTTCGGTGAGCTCCAGGAGGCGGCGCGACCCGGCGATCACGATATGACGCCGCTCGCTGCGCGCCGCCCCGGAGGCCGCGGCTTCCGCGAGTGCCAGCATCCAGTCATCGCCGTCGCCGGCTGCCGCCGCGCCGCGCGAGATCAGCAGCGCCTCGCGCGGCATCTCGCGCATTGCGGCGTAGGCATTGTTGCAGTCGATCAGCCGGAGATCGGCGTCGCGGCGCCACACCGGCATCGGCAGCGCGTCGAACACGTTGCTGAGCGCGCTCGACTGGGCGACGGCGTCGCTGCGCGCCGCGTCGGCGCGCCTCGTAGCCGAAGCGTCGGTCACCCACAGCACGCTGTCGCCTTGGGCGGTGCGGCGACCTTCGACCGCGTAGGCCGTGTCGTCGTCTGCCGCGATCGTTGTGGCGAAAATCGCGCCGGTGTCTTTCAGCTCGTCGAGCGCGGCGGCGAGGCGCGCCGCATCGCCCGCCTCAAGCCGGGCAAGAAACCCGGCATAGGCGAGAACCCGGCCGCCGGGCAGGCTGCCTGCCATACTCTGTTCGACCCCGTCGCGCCGCCAGCGGAAGGCCGCGATCGGGATCGTGCCGAGCAACGCCGCGATGCCGTCCCGGGCGCGCCCCGCCCGGCGGCGCTGCATCGAGGCGCGCCCCCACAGCACGGCGAATATCGCTGCGGCGACAAGACAAATTCCGGCAGCGTATTCGATCACGATGGTGCCGCCTCTGGGCGCGGTGCCCGCAATTTCGGGTCGCCCGGCCGCCGTCCAGCCTAATGATCGGATTTTCCTGTGAAAAAGAAAAGGGGCGGCGACCCTTCGGCATCGGCGCAGGCTTTGCCGCCTGCTCAGTAGCGCCCGCTCAGTACCGATAATGCTCCGGCTTGAACGGTCCGGCGGCGGGCACGCCGAGATAGCCGGCTTGCACCGGGGTCAGCTGGCTCAGCTTGGCGCCGAGCTTTTCGAGATGCAGCTGCGCGACCTTCTCGTCGAGGTGCTTCGGCAAAACATAGACCTTGTTTTCGTATTTGCCGGGGTTGGTCCACAATTCGATCTGCGCCAATACCTGGTTGGTGAACGAGGCGCTCATCACAAAGCTCGGATGGCCGGTGGCGCAGCCGAGATTGACCAGCCTTCCCTTGGCCAGCACGATCAGCCGCTTGCCGTCGGGGAAGATGACCTCGTCGACCTGCGGCTTCACTTCCTCCCAGGGGTAGTTGCGCAGCGCGTCGATCTGAATTTCGCTGTCGAAATGGCCGATGTTGCAGACGATCGCGCGGTCCTTCATCTGCCGCATGTGGTCGAGCGTGATGACGTCGACATTGCCGGTCGCGGTGACGAAGATGTCGGCCTTTGAGGCGGCCTCGTCCATCGTGGTGACCTCGTAGCCCTCCATCGCCGCCTGCAGCGCGCAGATCGGGTCGATTTCGGTAACGAGGACGCGGGCGCCCTGGCTGCGCAGGCTCGCGGCCGAGCCCTTGCCGACATTGCCGAAGCCGTTGACCAGCGCCATCTTGCCGGCGACCATCACGTCGGTGGCGCGCTTGATGCCGTCGACCAGGCTCTCGCGGCAGCCGTAGAGGTTGTCGAATTTCGACTTGGTGACGCTGTCGTTGACGTTGAAGGCCGGCGCCTTCAGCGTACCGTCGCGCACCATGTCGTAGAGGCGGTTGACCCCGGTCGTCGTCTCTTCCGAGATGCCGCGCAGGTCGGGCAGCAGGTGCGGATGCCGGTCGTGGATGATCTTGGTGGCGTCGCCGCCGTCGTCGAGCACCATGTTCGGGGTCCAGCCGCCGGGTCCGCGCAATGTCTGCTCGATGCACCAGTCGTATTCCTCCTCGCTCTCGCCCTTCCAGGCGAAGACCGGGATGCCCCTGGCGGCGATCGCCGAGGCGGCATGGTCCTGGGTCGAAAAGATGTTGCACGAACTCCAGCGCACGCTGGCGCCCAGATGGATCAGCGTCTCGATCAAGACCGCGGTCTGGATCGTCATGTGCAGGCAGCCGACAATCCGCGCGCCCTTGAGCGGCTGCGCCGCGCCGAACTCCTCGCGCAAGGCCATCAGCCCCGGCATCTCGGTCTCGGCGATCGCCATCTCGCGGAAGCCCCAGTCGGCGAGGCCGATATCGGCAACCTTGTAGTCGGTGAATTCGGGCATCGATCAGCTCCAAAGGCGATGGCAGTCAGGTCGCTTCCGCATCAACATATAAAGATATCTTTATGTGGTCAAATATGCCGCTCACGCCGGCTCTGCCATCGCGTTGAAATCGTCGAGCAGGGCGGCGATCCGCGCGGGATCGGCCTGGTCCATGATTGCCCGGGCGCGGCGGGTCGCGGCGACCATGTCGAGGCTGCGAATGCGCCGCTTGACGCGCGGGACGCTCTGCGGCGCCATCGACAGTTCGCGCAGGCCGAGTCCGAGGAGCAGTGCGGCATAGCGCGGGTCGCCGGCAATCTCGCCGCAGACGCTCACGGGAATATGACGGCGCGCCGCCGCCTCGACGGCGAATTGCACGAGACGGAGCACCGCCGGGTGCAGCGGATTGTAGAGATAGGCGACCTGCTCGTCGGTGCGGTCGACCGCCAAGGTGTATTGCGTCAAATCGTTGGTGCCGACCGCGAAGAAATCGGCTTCGCCAGCGAGCGCGTCGGCGGCCAGTGCCGCACCCGGCACCTCGATCATCGCGCCCAATGGCGGCAGCGCCTGCGGCAGCCGCACCCCGCGGCGGCGCAGCCGGCGCGCCACCTGCTGCATGGCTTCGCGCGTGCGGCACAATTCATCGACCGTCGAGATCATCGGCAGCAGGATGCGCACCGGCCCCAGAGCGGCCGCGCGCAGCATCGCGGCAAGCTGCGTATCCAACAGGCGGCGTTCCTGCAATGACAGGCGGATCGCGCGCAACCCGAGCGCCGGGTTCGCCGAATCGGCGGCCGCGTAGTGCGCG
>DATLTH010000435.1:0-3126 GCA_035533695.1 Allostellaceae bacterium
GCCGCTGGCGCAAGTAGCCCCTCACCGGTCCTCGGCTCCGCCTCGGACACCCTCTCCCCGCAAGCGGGGAGAGGGAGGGACCCGCGCCGCAGGCGCGGGAGGGTGAGGGGCCGACGCCGGGTTACTTCACCGCCGAGAAGCTGGTCGGCTGCAGGAACGAGTTGATCACGCGGGCGACGATCGGGCCGTTCTTCTCGGTCTCGGCCCGCTTTTGATGCCATTCCGGGTCGGCCTGGAAGCCGTTCCACTTCTTCTCGCGGTCGGCGAGCGAATCCCATTGCAGCAGGTAATAGAGCGCCTGGTTCGATTCGCCGGCCAGCACGGTCCAGAAGCCCGCCTGCTTGATGTTGTGGCGCTCCCAGATCTTCAGCGTGATCGTGTCGAAGCGCTTCAACAGATCGGGCAGCCGGCCGGGGACGGCGTGATAGACGCGCAGTTCGTAGATCATTGCGATTCCTCCGGCAAAATCACTTCGCCGACGAGAACGAGGTCGGCACGAGGAACTGGTTGGTGATCGAGGCGACGATCGGGCCGCTCTCCTCGGTCTTGGCGCGCGCGGTGAGCCAGTCCGGGTCGGCGCCGAACTTGGCCATCTTCGCTTCGCGCTCGGCGAGCGACTCCCATTTGAGGAAATAGGTCAAATCCTGGTTCGATTCGCCGACCAGCGTCGTCCAGAACCCGGCCTGGTGGATCGCGTGCTTCTCCCACAGCTTCAGGGTGATCGTGTCGAACCGCTTGATCAGGTCCGGCAGCCGGCCGGGCACGCAGTGATAGACGCGAAGCTCGTAGATCATCGGGGGTTCTCCAGCGGGGTTGACGGCGCACAGCATGCGGCCCCGGCGGGCGGGCGGCAAGCGATGTCGTTCGGCCTTGTCAGCCGGCCAGGCGCGCCGCGACCCAGGCGGCGGCGTCCAACAGCGCCTCGTCGCCAAAGCGCCGGCCGATCAGCTGGACGCCGAGCGGCAGACCCTTCGGACCGAGGCCCGCGGGCAGGGTGACGCACGGGGTCCACGCCAGGGTCCAGATCGAGTTGAAGCTCGGGTCCCCGGTCGAGCCGAGCCCCTCGGGCGCTTCGCCCGCGGCGCTCGGCGTCAGCAAGATGTCGACATCGGCGAAGATGTCATCCAGGTGACGGCGGAATGCTTCGGCCGTCTCGATGGCCTCGACATAGGCGGCGAGCGGCAATTCCCGCCCCGGGGTCAGCACCGTGTCGCGCAGCACGCGGCTGACCTGCTCGTTATGCTGCTCGTATTCATAGGCGTAGTTGCGCGATGCCTCGAAATTGAAGATGCGGCGGTGGTGTTCGAGGATGGTGGCGAAGGCGGGGGCGAAACTCACCTCCGTGACCCGCGCGCCCGCAGTGGCGAGCCGTGATGCCGCCCTCTCGATCAGCGCCTGCGCCGCCGGCTCGGCGCGCTCCCAGGCCGGGGTGCGGCACAGCCCGATCCGCGGCGCCGCTGATATACGGTCGATCGGCCGCAGCGGCGCGGCCAGGAGCGCGGCGCGCAAGGGCGGCAGGTCGGCGACCTCGCGGCACAGGATGCCGAGCGTGTCGAGGTTGTGGCACTGCAATTTGATGCCGCTGCGGCTGAATTCGCCGAAGCTCGGCTTGTAGCCGACGATTCCGCAGAACGCCGCCGGGCGGATCACCGAGCCGCCGGTCTGCGTGCCGAGGGCTGCGGGCACCTGAAAGTCGGCGACCGCGGCGGCCGAGCCGCTCGACGAGCCGCCGGGCGTGTGCGCCGGATTGTGCGGGTTGACCGTGGCGCCGGGGAAGCGATTGGCGAATTCGGTCGTCACGGTCTTGCCCATCATCGTGCCGCCTGCCATGCGCAATAGCGCGACGCAGGCGGCGTCGGCGAACGGACGGTTGCCGCGGTAGATCGGCGAGCCGTGCCCGGTCGGCATGTCGGCGGTGTCGATGATGTCCTTGACGCCGACCGGCAACCCGGCGAGGAGGCCGGGCCTTCCGTCACGGTCGGCGGCGCGGGCCTGCGCCAACGCCTGCGCGGGATCGAGCCACTCCCAGGCCTTGACGTCCTTGCGCTCGTTGGCGCGATCGAGGCAGGCGCGCGTCAGCGCCTCGGCGGTTAATCCCCCGGTGCCGAGCTGCGCGATCGCCTCGGCCGCGGAGAGGCGGTTCGGTCCCGTCATGGCCGGGCTCCCAAATGCCGCTCGGCCCAGAGGCCGATGTCGATGAGGCGGCGGTCGTCATGGCGCCTTGCGACCAGCTGGATGCCGACCGGCAAGCCGTCCAGCCCGCTGCCGGCGGGCAGGGTCAGGCAGGGCATATAGAGCATCGTCCACAAACCGTTGAAGATCGCATCGCCGGTCGCGGCCAGCGTCTTCGGCGCCTGGCCGGGGGCCGGCAGCGTCAGGATCGCATCGAACCCGCCGGCCCACGCGGTCGCCGCTTCGCGCGCCCGGTCGGCATGCCGCCAGGCCGCGCGGAACTCATCGAGGCTCAGCTTGCGGCCGGCGGCGATCTTGCCATTCGCCAGCAGATCCTCGCTGAGCAACGCCGCGTGGCGATGCAATTCCGGCGCGTGGACACGCGGCGCCTCGTAATAGCTGTGATGCGACTGGATCTTGGAGATGTCGGCGCATTCCGCGGGCAATTCGCTGTCGACGATCTCGGCTCCCGCTTTGCGCAATCGGTCCGCCGCCGCTTCGAGCACGGCCTTGCCCTCGGGCTCGGCGCGCTCCCAGTGCATCGTGCGGCACAGCGCGAGACGCGGCGGCCGCTCGGGCATCGTCGGCGCCTCATAGGGGATCGCCATCAGCGCGGCGCGGAACAGCGCGATGTCCTCGACCGAGCGGGCCATCGCGCCGACCGTGTCGAGGCTCTCGGTGTTGGGATGCATGCCGGCTGGTGGAAACAGGCCATAGCTCGGCTTGAATCCAACCACGCCGCAATAGGCGGCGGGCCGGATCACCGAGCCGCCGGTCTGGGTCCCGAGCGCCAACGGCACCATCATATCGGCGACCGCGGCCGCGGAGCCGCTCGACGAGCCGCCGGGCGAATTGTCCGGGTTGTGCGGGTTCGCCGTCGGGCCAGGGTGGCGGTTGGCGAATTCGGTCGTCACCGTCTTGCCGAGGAGGATCGCCCCGGCCGCGCGCGGCAAG
>DATLTH010000436.1:0-2846 GCA_035533695.1 Allostellaceae bacterium
GCTCGACCGCGATGCCGGCGTGCGGGCGCTCGTGGGCGACGGTCATGACGATGCCGGTCTGGCGATAGCGCCACTCGACGGCGCCGATCCCGGCATCACGGCGCAGCGGCGAACCCTTGCCGTCGGCGGCGACGACCAGCCGCGCCCGCAGCTGCTCGTCGCCGTCGAGTACCGCGACCGCGGCATTGTCGCCCGCCTCCATCGCCATGACGCGGCGCGGCATCAGCAGTTTCAGCGTTGGCAGCGTGCGGGCGTATGCCAACAGGGCACGGCGCAAGACGCGGTTTTCGACGATGTAGCCGAGCGGCGTGCCGGCGCTGGGGTCGAGGTCGCGGCTGTCGTAGTGCAGAAACAGCGGCGAATTGTCGTCGGCGACGCGGATTTCGCGGATCGGCGCGGCCTCGGCTTCGATGTCGGGCCACAGCCCGATGCCGTCGAAGACGAGGCGGGAACCGTAGGCGATGGCCGACGTGCGCCCGTCGAACCCGGTGTCCAGCATCGCTGCCGGCGGCTGCGGATCGACGACCGCGACGGCAAGCCCCGCTCCGGCGCAGGCAACGCCGAGCAGCATGCCGGAAAGCCCGGCGCCCGCGATCACCAGTTCGACATCATCGGTCATCGTCAAAGGATGGGCAGGCGCGGCGACCCTGTCCAGCCCGCCGGGTTTGCTACGCCGCCAATCTCTGCCGCTCCGCGCCTTTGATGATCATGGCGCCCTTCTCGGCGATCATGATCGTCGGCGCGTTGGTATTGGTCGAGGTGACCGCCGGCATCACCGAGGCGTCGATGACCCGCAGGCCCTCGAGCCCGTGCACCCGCAGCTGGTCATCGACCACCGCCATCGCGTGGCTGCCCATCATGCAGGTGCAGCTGGCGTGGTAGCAGGTGCCGCCGTTGCGCCGCGCGTAATCGAGCAATTCGTCGTCGCTCTGGAGCTGGGCGCCCGGCAATGTCTCCTCGCGCACGAAGGGCTGCATCGCCGGCGCGGCGAAAATGCGCCGGGCAAAGCGCAACCCGCCGACGATCGCGCGGCGGTCGCTGTCTTCCGATAGATAGCGCGGGTTGATCGCCGGCATGTCGCCGGGCCGGTTCGTCTTCGCTTCGACATAGCCGCGCGACAAGGGCCGCATCTGCCAGGCTCCGGAGCTGAGGCCAGGCTTTTCGTCGAGTTCGCCGATCTGACCGCCCTTGAAGCTGCCCGGCGCAAAGGTGACCTGCACATCGGGCGTCGCCGATTCTTCGAGCACCTTGACCGAGGCGGCGACGATCGACGGGCTGTAGGTCAGCATCCCCTTGCCGGTGATCAGCCAGCGCAAGACTTCGCCGGCGAGCGGCAGGCCGCGCGAGCGCTCGTTCGCGGTCTGCGCGCCGACCACCGGATAGGAGACGCGCGCGGTATAGTGGTCCTGCATGTTCCTGCCGACCCCCGGCAAGGCATGGGCGACCGGAACGCCGATCCGCGCCAGATGGTCGGGATCGCCCACCCCGGACAATTGCAGGATGTGCGGCGAGCCGATCGCGCCCGCCGACAGGATCACCTCGCGCGCCGCATCCGCCCGCTCGACGGCTTCACCGCGCGAGAATTCGACACCGACCGCGCGCTTGCCGTCGAACAGCACGCGATGCACCAATGCCTTGGTGACGAGCTCGAGGTTGGGCCGCTTCAATGCGGGGTGCAGATAGGTGCGCGCGGCGCTGGCGCGGCGCCGTCCACCGCGGGTCTGCTGGCACCAGCCGATGCAGTCGCCGGCCCCTTGCGTCAGCTCATTGAGGTCCTCGCGATATTCGAGGCCAATCTGTTGGCCGGCTTCGAGCACGGTTGCGCAGATCGCCGGCCGGTCCGTCTTCGAGGTGAAGAGCGGCCCCTCCTTGCCGCGCGCCGCGCTGCCGTCGCCCTCCCAGTGCTCGGCCTTGCGGAAATAGGGCAGGCAGTCGTCCCACGACCAGCCGCGATTGCCGAGCTGCCCCCAATGGTCGTAATCCTCGGGTTGGCCGCGGATGTAGATGAGCCCGTTGATCGACGAGGAGCCGCCGATCACCCGGCCGCGGGTGTAGTTGAGCGCGCGGCCGTTGGTGCCGGGATCGGGCTCGGAGCGGAATTTCCAGGTCAGGGTGTCGTGGTCGAGCATCTTGAAAAAGCCGGCCGGGATGTGAATGAGCGGGTTCCAGTCTCGCCCGCCCGCCTCGATCAGCAATACCCGGGTGGCGGGGTCCTCGGTCAGCCGGTTGGCGAGGACGCAGCCTGCCGAGCCCGCCCCGATGATGACGTAATCCGCCTGCATGCCCGCCTCCTCCCGACCGATGTTCGGCCCGTTTACGGACCCCTTACCGGCGCAGTCTAGTACCCGGCGTCACCGGAGCGCGAGTCGCGTGCGCGAACCGGCTCCTCCCCCGCGAGGCGGGGGAGGGGGACCATGCACAGCATGGTGGAGGGGGCATTCGCGAGGACGCCCCCTCCGGCTCGTCGCGTGCGCTCTTCCAATATCGTTCAAGGTTTTGCGATGCATTCGCGCAATGTTTAACCTCCCGGAAACGATAACGCGGACAAGATGGCGACAGTACAGGTGAGGTCGCGGAATGGCTCCGAGTGGGATTACGGACGATCTTTTGCGGACGGCCGTTGGGCTGAGGATCGACGCTGGTGTCAGCACCGCCAAAATCGAGAAGTTGATCAACCGCTTTTCCGCCGGACAACCGCGCCAATCGACCGAAAACGTCCTCCCCTGGCTTGGCGCAAGGGGTATTCCGCAAGATCGCCGGGAAGAGCTTCTGCAGGAGCTGGCCGGGTTGCCGTCCGAGCCGGAGCACTCGCCTGCCGATACGAGGCGCACGATGTCGGCGAACGA
>DATLTH010000437.1:0-3902 GCA_035533695.1 Allostellaceae bacterium
GGTCGACTTGCCGGCCCCCTCCCCGCCCTCAACCGTGATCAGCCGGCCGCGCGTCAGTGCTTGTCGCCCCAGATCAGATAGCCCGCCGTCGTCGCCATCCGCCCGAAGGCGCCCATTCGCCCGACCGCGGCGGCGGCATAAAGCGGCGCCTCGACCGTCGCGACATTCGGCGCGGTCACGACCACCTTGCCGAGCTGCTGACCCCTTTCGACCGGCGCCGGAATGGGCTGGCTGTATTCCACCGTCACTTTCATGTCCTTGCGCGAGGCGCGCGGCATCGTGACCACGATATCCTTTTTGACGCTGAGCGGCACTTTCGGCGCGGCGCCCAGCCAGACATCGGCATCATCGACCTTCTCGCCGGCGCTGAACAGCCGATAGTCGTTGAATTCCCGGAACGCCCATTCGGTCAGCCTTTCGCCTTCCTGCGCCCGCGACTTCATCGTCGGCATCCCGCTCAACACGAGCAGAACCCGCCGGTCGCCGCGATGCACCGACGCAAGAAGACTGTACCCGGATTCCTCGGTGTGCCCGGTCTTGAGGCCGTCGGCGCCAAGGTCCTTGTAGAGCAGCGGATTGCGGTTGCCCTGATTGATGTTATTGAATTTGAACTCCTTCTCCGAATAATAATGATAATATTCCGGAAAATCTTGCATTGTTCGCAGCGCCAAGGTCGCCAGGTCGCGCGCGGTTGAATAGTGATCGGGATTGGGAAGCCCGTCGACATCGGCAAAATGACTATGGGTAAGGCCGATCTCCTTGGCCTTCTGGTTCATCAGATCGACAAAGGCTTCCTGGCTGCCGGCCAGACCTTCCGCCAGGACAACACAGGCGTCGTTGCCCGACTGGACGATCATGCCTTGCAGCAATTGGTCGATCGAGACGCGTCCGCCGAGCGGCACGAACATCTTCGAACCCTGGGTGCGCCAGGCGGTCTCGCTGACCGGCAACTCGTCGGTGAGCTTGGCGCGGCCCTTTTTCAGCAGGCCGAACACGACATAGGCGGTCATGACCTTCGACAGCGAGGCGGTCGGGATGCGCTCGTCGGCGCCCTTGTCGAGCAGGACCGCGCCGGTCTCGGTCTCGATGATCAGCGCGTGCGTTGCCTCGGTGTCGATCGAACCGGCTGGGCTTGGCGTCGGGGCCGGCGTGCCGCGCGGCTCGGCCGGCCGCGGCTTCGGCGTTGCGGCATGCTTTATTCTCGCCGCGACGGCGGTGGACACATCGGCCGGAGCGGCCACGGCCGCCAGCAGGATCACGGCCACGGCTGCAATGCAGCGATACCGGCATACCCTCATCGGTCCTCGCAATCCTTCCGTTCTCGGGACTGCGTCGCCGTTCTCGAGGTCATTCGGCGACGACGCGAGCTCCCGGATAGCCGCGATCGACAACCTTGCTCAGCAACCGCGCGGCTTGCGCGTCGCTCGCCAGCGGTCCGAGCCTGACCCGGTAGAGGGCGCCGCCGCGGCCCGCCATCGGCACGACCTCGACGCTGCCCAGTGCGGCGATGCGCGCGCGCACCCGTTGGGCATTCTGCAACACGGCGAAGGCGCCCGCCTGGATGAATATCCCCCTTCTTGCCGCGAGCGGCGCCGGCCGCCGTTCCGGTGACCTTGGCAGGTGCAGCGTCTCGGCATGCGCCGACGCGATCAGCGACGGCCAGTAACGCCGCGAGGCGGCGGCATAGGCCGGCCGTGACGGCGGCGGCGGCTCGCGCGCCGGGCGCATCTGGATCGCCGGCGCCGGGCGCATCTGGATCGCCGGCGCCGGGGCAGAAACCGCCGCCGCTGCCATCTGCACCGGCGGCAGCGGCTCGGGCTCCGGCGGGGGCGCTGGAGCGGGGATGTCGGCCACCTGTACCGGCGGCACCGCCGCGCGCTGGAGTGGCGGCGCGGCGGCGGCCACCACGGTCGAGCGGGCCTGCCCCGCTTCGGCGATGCCGACGGAGCCGTATTCGCCATGCATCGCCGCCTCGGCGACCTGAATGCTTTCGTCCTTGACGACCCTGACCCGCACCGGCGCCGTTCCCGACCGCTCGAACCCGAGCAGTTGGGCGGCGCGACGCGACAGGTCGATCAGCCGGCCGTCGACAAACGGCCCGCGATCGTTGACCCGCAGGCGCAGCTCGCGGCCATTCTGCAGATTGGTCACGTCAACCACGCTGGGCAGCGGCAGGGTTTTGTGCGCCGCCGACAGCTGGTTCATATCGAAAATCTCGCCGTCCGAGGTCGGCCGCTCATTGAACTGCTCGCCATACCATGACGCGGTGCCGGTCTCGTCGTAGCTGTAGTCGACCTTTGGATAATACCAGACGCCTTTCACCTCGTAGGGGCTGACCGTGTAATTCGGTCGGCCGACGCGAAACTTGCCGCCGTGATTGCCGGCGAAGTGCGGCGATGCGGCGCAGCCCGCAACAAGAAAGCCGATTGCGAGGAGGACAGGCAGAGTCCGTGCGCGCGACATCCAGACCACAGCGATGCCCCCGCCCCTAGCCGCGATCGATGCTGTCGGCGATGTAGCCGACGGCGGCAGCGAAATAGGTCGATTTGTTCCACCGCATGATCGTGCGGAAGTTGTCGTAGACCAGGAGGCCGGTGCCGCCGATGCCGTCGGGCAGGACCAAGGAGGCCGGCGGCTCGCGCCCGGTGAACGGTGCGGCACCGGCGGGGCGCACGCCGAGGCGGCTCCAATCGGCGATGGAGCGCCGGCTGTCGAGCCCGGCGAGCCGCGTATCGAAGCTGGCCGGCACCACGACCTCGCGGCCCCAGCCTTCGTTGCCGCGCCAGCCGAGCCGGGAAATGTAATTGGCGATCGACGCCAAGACATCGGCGCGATCGTTCCAGATGTCGCGCCTGCCGTCGCCGTCGAAATCGACGGCGTAGCGCAGAAAGGTCGAGGGCATGAACTGGCATTGCCCCATCGCGCCGGCCCACGAGCCGACCATGTTGTCGACCCGGATATTGCCCTGGTCGAGGATCCGCAATGCGCTGATCAGCTCGGCGCGGAACAGCGTGCCGCGCCGCCCGTCATACGCCAGGGTGGCGAGCGCGGCCGGGACCGAATAGCTGCCCATGATCCGGCCGAAATCGCTCTCGACTCCCCACAAGGCAACGATGAACCGCGGCTGCACGTTGAACCGCGTTCGCACCCGCTGCAGCATTCCCCAGTTGTCGACCAGATGCTGGCGGCCATCGTCGAGGCGCTGCTGGGTGACGGTCTTGCTGAGGTACTCGGCAAACGTCAGCTTGTGCTCGGGCTGCCGGCGGTCGAGCTCGATGACGTGCGGCAGGTATCGGATGTACCGGAAAGCGCTGTCGATCGTCGCCGGCCGGATGCCTTGCGCGTAGGCTTCGCGCTGCACGCCGGCGAGAAAACCGTCAAAATCGCTTTCCGCCGCTGCCGCCTCCCCGCCCCCCAGCGGGACTGCCAACAACGGAGCCGCCGCGAGCAAGGACCGGCGGCTCAGGCGGAAAGGCATCATTGCTATGCCCCCGCTACTACTGTTCCCCAGCGCTTCTTGCCACAAAGTCAGCGGTTTCGCAATCATTACAATAAAAGTAGCCACGGCGAACCTGATGAAACCACTGGTTTACCGCCCGCCACCGTCGCCTGCGGCCGTCGATGATGCGTTCGAGTGCCTGGCAGAGCATCGTCGAGCCGATAACAAGCAAAGAGATGGTTGTTAAAATTTCACAGATCTCTGCCCTAGGTATATTCCGAACCTGTTCTGACACGGTGTTTTATGGCATCGATATTATGAATACGTCGCATAGATAAAGTTCGTGGAGCTTCAAATGTCTGAAAACTCGCGTGGCGGCAATGGGGGCCTGTACTTGATTGTGGGTGGATTGGTTGTCGTCGTCGGTCTAGGCGCTTTTTTGTATTCCGGAGGAAATCTGGGT
>DATLTH010000438.1:0-4511 GCA_035533695.1 Allostellaceae bacterium
TCCGGCGTCATGTGTGCGGCGAGGTCGTGCAATAGCGGCTCGTCTTCCGGCTGGATCGGCCGCAAGCCGATCAGGGTGCCGTCGCGCAGCCGCTCCGCGCTTTCGAGCTCTTTCGGGTAGGGAGCGATGGCAAGGCGGTCCTCTCCGGAAACGAGCGCTGGCGCGACCCGGATGCGCGCGTCGAGCGCGATGACCCCGACGGCATCGGCGAGCAGCGGATTGATGTCGAGTTCGCGGATCTCGGGATGCCCGGCGGCGAGTTGACCGAGCCCGATCAAAACTTCGCCGATCGCATCGATCGCCGCCGCCGGCCGGAAGCGGTACGGCTGCAGCAGTCGCCATACCCGGGTCTGGCTCATCTGGGCCCGCGCCAAGAGCGAGTTGAGTGGCGGCAGGGCGACGGCGCTGTCGTCGATGATCTCGACCGCCGTGCCGCCCTGACCGAAGACCACGACCGGCCCGAATACCGGATCGTCGGCAAGCCCCGCCAGCAATTCGATCGCGCCGGACCGGCATACCATCTGCTGCACCAGAACCCCGTCGAGCCGCGCCGCGGGCTTGGCCTTGCGCACCCGCTCGATGAGCGCTGCGGCGGCATTGCGCACGGCATCGGCGTCGCCGAGGCCAAGCGCGATGCCGCCGACATCCGATTTGTGCGTGATATCGGGCGAGCGGATCTTCAGCGCCACCGGAAAGCCGATCGATGCCGCTGCCGCTGCAGCTTCTTCCACGTCGGCGGCGTGCCGCGCGGCCGGGAGCGGAATGCGGTAGGCGGCGAGCACCGCTTCGACCTCGCCCGCGTCAAGCCAGGAGCGGCCGGCGGCGAGCGCCGCCGCGATCGCGGCGGCGGCGCGGGCGGTATCGGGCTCGAACCGGTCGGGCCGCGCCGGCGGGGTTTCCATCAGCAATGTCTGGTTGCGCTGATAGCGCACCCGGTGGAGAAACCCGCCCACCGCCTCATCGGGCGTGTCGTAGGTCGGCACCCGGGCCGTGCTGAACAGCCGGCGGGCGGGCGTCGCCGATTGGTCGCCGAGCCAGGCGGTAAAGACATTGCGGCCGAGCCGCATCGAGGCCGGCACGTTGGCGATCGTGTCGATCACGGCGCGCGCCGCCTCTTCGGGAGCGGCGAGCGCGGTCGGACAGTTGAGCACGAGGATCGCGTCGACCCCGTCGTCGCCCAGCAGTCCCTCGAGCGCCGCCGCGTAGCGCGATCCCGGCGCATCGCCGATGATGTCGACCGGGTTGCCGCGGCTCCAGGTGCGCGGCAATGCCTGGTCGAGCCGGGCGATCGTGTCGGCCGACAGCGTTGCGAGCCTTCCGCCGGCCGCTTCGAGCGCATCGCTCGCCAAGACGCCGGCGCCGCCGCCATTGGTCAGGATGGCGAGCCGATCGCCGCTCTGAACCCCGGTCAATGCCAGCGTCTCGGCGCCGTTGAACAATTCTTCCATGCTCGCGACGCGGAGCATGCCGGCGCGGCCGAAGGCGGCGTCGTAGACCCGGCTGCTGCCGGCCAATGTGCCGGTGTGCGAGGAAGCGGCGCGCGCCCCGGCGTGCGACCGCCCGGCCTTCAGCACCAGCACCGGCTTCAGCCGCGCTGCGGCGCGGGCGGCCGACATGAATTTGCGGCCATGCGTGATGCCCTCGACGTAGAGCAGGATCGCGCTTGTATGGCGGTCGGCGGCGAGGTAGTCGAGCATGTCGCCGAAATCGACATCGGCCATGTCGCCCAGCGAGACGACGTGCGAAAAGCCGATCGCGCGCGGCGCCGCCCAGTCGAGCATCGCGGTGATGATCGCCCCGGACTGGCTGACAAAGGCGATCTCGCCGGCCGGCGGCGCGAGATGCGAAAAGCTGGCGTCGAGCCCGATCCCGGGGACCAGGATGCCGACGCAGTTGGGGCCGACGAGACGCAGCAGATAAGGGCGCGCGGCGTCGAGCGCGGCCTGCTGCAACGCCCGGCCGCGCTCGCCGAGTTCGCCGAACCCGGCGGTGATGACAACGGCGGCGCGGGTGCCGCGCGCGCCAAGCTCGGCGATGAGGCCGGGCACCGTATCGGGCGGCGTCGCGATGACCGCGAGGTCGGGGGGCGATGGCAGGCTCGCGATGTCCGGGTAGACCGGCATGCCGTCGAGGGCCTGGCGGTGCGGATTGACCAGCAGCAATTCGCCCGTGTAACCGGCGCGGCGTAAGTTGCGGGCGACGACCATGCCGACCGAGCCGGGCCGGTCGCTGGCGCCGATCAGCGCGACGCTGGCCGGGTGGAACAGCTTGTCGAAATTGCGGACCGACATCGGCGCGGTATCCCGTTGCAGCGGCCACCATCGTCGTCGATCGGCTGGGACGCATTGATCGGGGTCAACGCGCCAATACCCGGCTGCTGTGGGGTCCGATCGCCCGCTTCATCGCGTCAAGCAGCAGGAGGGCGACGGCTCCGGCAAGGAACGCCACCGCCAGATCGTCGGCATGCAGAGGCCCGAAACCGAACAGCTCGCGGGCCGGAGCGATCAGAAAGATCGTCGCCAGGATCGTCGTGGTCAATCCGAGTACCCACCAAAGCGCCCGGTTGGCCCGGCGGAACGCGCCAAATACCGAGGCATTGCCGGCGCGGTCGACCAGCACCAGCCCGACATTCGTCGCCACCAGCGCGGCAAACGCGAGGCCGCGGGCATCGGCCTCTGGCAGACCGCGATGCAACGCGGCGATGAACAGCCCGGCAATGACCGCGAAGACCAGCACCCCCTGCAACAGGCTCCAGACGACGAAACCGGTCGTCAGCAACGCCGCCGCCGGATCGCGCGGCCTGCGGCGCATCGCATCGGGCTCGGCCGGCTCGGCTTCGAAGACGATCGAGCAGACCGGGTCGATGACCATTTCGAGAAAAGCGATGTGGAGCGGCGAGAAAATCAGCGGCAGGCCGAGCAGCAAGGGCAGCACCGCGAGCCCGGCGATCGGCACATGGATCGCCAGAATGTAGGCCATCGATTTGCGCAGATTGTCGTAGATGCGGCGCCCGAGCTGCACCGCGGTGACGATCGAGCCGAAATCGTCGTCGAGCAAGACCAGGGCGGCCGCCTCGCGCGCGACATCGGTGCCGCGCCCGCCCATCGCGATCCCGATATGCGCCGCCTTCAGCGAGGGTGCGTCGTTGACTCCGTCGCCGGTCATCGCGACGACCTCGCCATTCGCCTTCAGCGCCTCGACAATGCGCAATTTCTGTTCCGGCATCGTGCGGGCGAAGACGCCGATCGCGCCGATGCGCTGCCGCAATTCGGCGTCGCCGATGGCTTCGAGTTCGGCGCCGGTCATGACCATGCCCGGTTCCAGTCCCGCCTCGGCGGCAACCGAAGCGGCGGTTTGCGGGTAGTCGCCGGTGATCATCACGACCCGGATGCCGGCATCGCGGCATTCGCGCACCGCCGCGGGCACGCTCGGGCGCAGCGGGTCGGCGAGCCCGACAAGCCCGAGAAACTCGAACGCGAAGGCGCGGGGCGAGGCCGGTTGCTCGGCGCCGCTTGCAGCCGACGCGCCGGCGACGCCAAGCACGCGCATGCCCTTGCCGCTCATCGCGTCGAGGGCGGCCTGCATGGCAGCGAGCTTACCCCCGCTCAACGCGCTCAGCTCGGCGATGGCCTCGGGCGCTCCCTTGGCGGCGACAATCAGCCGCTCCGACCCGGCCTCCTCCCAGACCTGCGTAACCGCCAGCAGGTCGGGGCGCAGCCCGTATTCCCACTTCAGGATCCGGTCCGCCCGCTGCGGCAGGAATTCCTCGTGCAGCGCATGAAACGCCTTCTCCATCGGGTCGAACGGCATCGGCGCACTCGCCAGCACGCCGTATTCGACGACCGCGCGGCACCGCTCCGGCAGCGCTCCGGCCGCGCTTCGCCGCCACCCTTCCGTATCGGTCCACAGTTCGGCGATCGTCATGCGGTTCTGGGTGAGGGTCCCGGTCTTGTCGGTGCACAGCACCGTGGCGGCGCCCAATGTCTCGATCGCGGCGATGCGCCGGGTCAGCACATGGGCGCGGGCGATGCGCCACGCGCCCATCACCATGAACACGGTCAAGACCAGCGGGAATTCCTCGGGCAGCATCGACATGCTGAGCGCGATGCCGGAGAGCAGCGCGTCGAGCCAGACGCCGCGCGTCAGCCCGTAGAGCACGGTGGCGAGCGCGCTGACGCCGAACCCGATCACGGCGAACCGCGTCACCAGTTGCCGGGTCTGCCGGCGCAGCAGCGGGGGCTCCGTTTCGATCCGCGCGATGGCGACGCCGATCATGCCGATTTCGCTGCCGGCCCCGGTCGCGGTGACCCGCGCTCGCCCGTGGCCGCGCACCACCAGGCTGCCGGAGTAGACATAGGGCAGATCGTCGCCGCCCGGCCTTGTCGGCAGGTCGGCCGACCCGCCCGGCCGCTTCCGCACCGGAACCGACTCGCCGGTCAACAGCGACTCGTCGGCCTGCAGGTCGTGCCCCGACAAAAGCAGCGCGTCGGCCGGAACCCGGTCGCCCTCGG
>DATLTH010000439.1:0-3676 GCA_035533695.1 Allostellaceae bacterium
TGAGGATCGTCGAAAACAGGAACCACGGCAGCATGCCGGCGAACACCATGACCGGATAGGGCGCGCCGCCCTCGCTCGGCAATTTCGCGAGATGGCCGAACACCACCGTGAAGATCACCATCGTCAGGAACGGCCGGACCACCGCCCAGGCGATGCCAATCACGGTCTGCTTGTAGCGCACCGCGACATCGCGCCAGGCGAGGATCGCGAACAATTCGCGATAGGCCCACAGATCGCGCCAGTAATTTCGCTCCGCCCGGCCGGGCTCGAGGACGAGCAGCCGCTCGGCGGCGGGGGATGACGGGGCTTCGGCGGTCATGTCGGCGCCAACAGGCGGTCGAAAACCAGGGCGACCCGCTCACGAAAAACATCACGGCCGAAGCGGGCGCGGGTCTTGGCGGAGAGCAGCTGCGCGTCGGGCTTGGGCGCGGAGAGCAGGCGGGCGATCGCCGCGGCGAGGTCGTCGTCTTCCGCCAGCATCGTCCCCAATTCGCCGTCGGCAAGCGCGTCGCACGCGCCGCCGACCGCGAGGCCGAGCGCCGGCGTCCCGCTCGCCATCGCTTCCAGAAAGGCGATGCCGAACCCTTCGCCCTTGGACGGCATCACGAACAGATCGGCCGTGCGGTAGGCTTCCGGCAATTTTTCGGTGCCGACGGGTCCCACGAAATGAACGCGATCGGCCATCCCGTTCGCGCGAGCCCGCTCTTCGAGGCGCGGGCGGTCGTCGCCCTCGCCGACGATGACGTACGCGATATCGTGGCCGCGCGCGACGAGTTGCGGGATCGCGTCGATGACCCGATCGTGGCCCTTGTAGCGCTCACGACAATCCAGGCGGCCGACGGTCAGCAATACGCGACGACCATCGGGCCGCGAGATGGTTCGCAGCGCGGTGCCGTCGCTCGGGGCGAATGCGTCGGCGACCGTATCCGGTATGACCACCACCCGCTCCGGGGCGATTGCAGCCCAGCTGAGGACGGCCGCCCTGGTGTGACGCGAAACGCACAACACGAGATCCGCGCTTTCCACCGCCATCCGCTGGCACCGCGATGGCTGCAGCCAAGCCTCGATGCCGTGCATTTGCACGATCAACCTGGCGCCGCACAGCCGCGCAATCGCGCTGGCGAGCGGAGACATGTAAAGGTGCCCGCAGAAGACAACGGACGGACGCAGGCGGATCGCGACCATCACCGCGCCGAGCGTATAAGGTAAGCGCCCAGCCCGTGCGGGCAATTGTCGGACGGCTGGTGGCGTACTGACTGCATCCCTGGCGTGACGGGGCAACGCGGTGATCGCCCTCACTCCGCTTTCGGCCAGAGCACCCAGGAAATCCCGATTGTATTGGGCGATCCCGCCGCGGCCGCCGAACGCATCGGTCACCAGGGCGAGGATGGCAGGCGCGGCAATCATGCGGCGCGTGCCAGATTGCTCTGTTCGGCCAATACCAGCCGAGACCAGCGTCGGGAGGTCAGCCCGCGGATTTCCGTGAGACCTCGGCGCGTCGCGAGGTCGGCGTCGGCGGATGCGCCCATCCATGCCCGCGTGGGCACCACGAAACCGGTCTTCGCCCGCTGAACCGGGCCGGGAGGCAGCGGTGTTACCGGCGCGTTCGCCAGGGCAGTTTTGCCGGCGCCACGTATCAATGCGGGAGCCGCGCCTGCAATCGATTTGAGCAGCACCACATCAACGAGCGGCACGCGGATTTCGAGGCCGTGGGCCATGCCAGCCCAATCGGCGTCCCGGAGCAATTGGTTGCGCATGTAGTGCGTCGATTCCAAGACACAGATGCGGCCGATGTCCGAGCCCGGGTCTGGGGCCAGACTGTGGGCGAAGCGATGCAATGGCCGCAGCCGGCGCAGTCCCTCCCGCGCCATGTCCGGGTCCATGATTTCGGGGAGTTCGTGCGGCAGAAACAGCGCGCGTCGCAGCAGGTAGGCGCCGGGCCAGCGATGGGCGTATTCCAGCATTCCGAGCGCCTTGGGCCGGGCCGCGGCAAAGCCGGGGGCCAGGATCGGGATCGCGTGACGGGCGAGACGGCCGAGGCCCGGGATGGCGGCGAACGGGCCGAAGCTACGGCGCCAATGCGGCAGATCCGTAAACGTTGAATAGCCTGCGAGAAGTTCGTCGCCGCCGAGCCCTGACAGTGCCACTTTGAGTCCGGCTTCCTTCGCCGCCTTCGCGACGAACCAGGTATTGATCCCGTCGATCGAGGGCTGGTCCATCGCGTCGAGGATCGCCGGAAGATCGGCGTCGAACTCGCGCCGATCGACACGGCGGACGATGTGCTCGGCGCCGTAGCGCTCGGCCACTTTTGTCGCGAGCGGCGCCTCGTCGTCTTCGGTGCCGCGAAACTCGTCGAAGGCGAGAGTGATCGCGCGGATGTCGCGCTGCCCGGCGTCGCGCATCAGCCCGAGCAACGCACCGGAATCGACACCGGACGACAGGAACAGCCCGACCTCGACATCGGCCAAGAGATGCGCGCGCACGCTATCGAGCGCCGCCTCGCGCAGACGCGGGGCCAGCTCGGCCGGCGGCGCCGGATGCGCGGCGCCCGCGGCAAGGATCGCCGCCAGGTTGGCGAATGGCTGCGGCTCGCGCGGGCCGGCGGTATCGACCAGTTGGGTATGGCCGGCCGGCAGGGCGCGGATGTCGCGGTAGAGAGTGAACGGCTCGGGCACGCTGCCGAACAAGTGAAAGCCGGCGATGCCGGCCGGTTCGGGGTCGCGCGACACCGCGCCACCGGCCAGCAATGCCTTGACCTGCGAGGCGAAACGGAAGGTCCAGCCGTCATTCGCGGTGTAGAGCGGCTTGATGCCGTAGGGATCGCGCGCCAGGAACAACTCGCGCTTGAGATCGTCCCAGATCGCAAAGGCGTACATGCCGCGCAGCCGATGCACCATCGCGGCGCCGTCGCGCGCATAGAGATGCAGCAGCGCCTCAGTGTCCGATGTGGTACGGAAGCGAAAGCCGTCGGCCTCGAGCTCGGCGCGCAACTCCGGGAAGTTGTAAACCTCGCCGTTGAACGTCACCACTAGGCGACCGTCGGCACCGACCATCGGCTGCGCGGCGCGGTCGGACAGATCGAGGATCGTCAGGCGCCGGTGGGCGAGGCCGCAGCGCCGGTCGCCGCTCCACCACGCGCCGGCGCCGTCCGGCCCGCGACGACGCATCGCCTCGCGAGTCGCCAGCAATTCCGATTCTTTCAGCGCACTGGCCGCCGGATGATAGGCGAAGATGCCGTTGATGCCGCACATGAGCGATCAGGCCGACGCGTGTCTTCGGTAGCTCAGGTGATTGTGCACGTCTTTCACGATTTCGGTGTGAAACGCGACGTTTCCGAGGGTCTCAGCCCGCCAGAAAGGATCGCTTCAATCCCTCGATGACCGCCGATGGGCTGTGATGGCGCCGACGGATGCCGCGGCTCGCCCCTCAGACCGCGCTCACGCTACCGCTGGTCGGGTGAAAACGATGTCTTCACCACGTTTCGTCCCGCCGCCTCGTTCGGCAGCCACAAAAATCCCATACTAGTGCTGCGGAATCAACCGCGGTATGCGCAATTAATACTTAATTCTACAGGAGGGTTCTATTGGCAAAACGAGCGGCGATGGTATCCGTTCTTCAGCTCGGCCTCGCGTCTGGCACACCGGGAGACGGTCCCCCGCCGGTCGCCCGCCAGCGG
>DATLTH010000440.1:0-3317 GCA_035533695.1 Allostellaceae bacterium
GAAGGGCTGCGCCGTATTGCGCGGGCGATCCTCCTCGGTTTCGAGCCCCTGGAAACTTTCCGCTTTCTGATCGGCGCGACGCCGCCGGTCAGCGGGCCGAAGCAGCTGGTCCGGACCGGGCGGATGTAGCGGATGGGTTCACTAAGGACGATCGCCCGACGGGTGGCCTATGACAGCGGTGTGCTCGGCGCGAACCACTGGCTGCGCCATCGCGACACCCTGACCGTCGTAATGTTTCATCGCATCACCACCATTGGCAGCCCGGCGGAGAAGAATGCGGATCCCGGGTACTGCGTGGCCGCACCGCTGTTTGCGGCATGCCTGCGCTTCTTCCGCCGCCATTACACCGTCGTCGGACTGGAGCAGCTACGGACGAGCCTTCTCGGCGGCGTGCCTCTGCCCCCGCGCAGCTTGTTAGTAACATTCGACGACGGCTGGCAGGACAATGTATCGGTCGCCTTGCCGATCCTGCGCCGTCAGGGTTTCCCGGCCACCGTTTTCGTGGCGGCCGACGTCCTTGCCGAAACCACCACCTGGTGGTGGCAGGAGATCCTGATGCGCGCGTTGCGGACCGGACGCGCCAGCTGGGAACAGCTATGGACGTTGGCTGGCGGAGGCGACCGCCCGGCGGGCGAGCCCGAGCTGGTCTTGCTGGCGCGCTATGGCGCCCTCGATCCGTCGCTTCGCCGACGTTTGCTTGCGCCGTTCGCCGGCGACGCGGATGGCGAAGGCGCCCACATGATCGGCCCCGGCGGGCTGCGGGAACTGGCCGCGGGGGGAGTTGCCCTCGGCGCGCATGGCGCGGGGCATCTTCCGCTGACCATGCTGGCCGAGCCCGAGAGCGACCTCGGCCGCGCCCGCACTGTGCTGGAACCGCAGCTCCGGTCGCTGGATCAGCCGCTCGACGCGCTGTCATTCCCCCACGGACGCTATGACACCGCCAGCCTCGCCGCCGCCCGCGCAGCCGGGTTCTCGATATTGCTGACCAGCGACCCCTGCCTGAACGCGGCGCCGGCCGGGCGGCCCGGAGCGTTGCTCGGCCGCATCCCGATCGATACGGCCGCGATCATCGACGAAGCCGGGGCCTTCGCGCCGTCGCGCTTGGCGACGTGGCTGTTTCATCGCCCGGTCGCGGCTCTCGCGGGGTAAATCGGGGTGCTCTGAGCGCGGAGGGATGCGCGCAGCGAGATGTAAGGAGGCGGCTCGTCCGTGTCGGCACAATTTACATGTGCCCATTCAGTTGCAACCCATCATAAGGATTCCATTGAGAATTCTGAATTTGGAAACGCGGCACGGAATTTGCTTGCTTTAGAGCGACAGAGCGACCGATACGCTTCCGTTGACATTCGCGGCGTAAACGCAGAGGTATTACGGGTGTCACTGATGTGGAAAATCCTTGTTGATGGTGCGCATGCCGCACGGCGGGCGTGGCAGTGCGCTTGCGGCGCGGCGCTGCTGTGCCTCGTCGCGGCCGCGCCCGCCTATGCAAGCTTTTGCTCTGCCACGCACTGCATACAGACGTTGAACCAGGGTAACTCGAGCTCGGGGTTTGGCACCGGTGATTTCGGAACGGTCAGCCTGACCTTGTCTGGCGATACGGTGACGGTCGACGTCAAGCTCGCGACCAACTGGCGGATCATCCACACTGGATTCCCCGGAGCGTTTGGATTTACCGATAATCTTGGCGGCGGGCTGACGTTGAACAGCGTTAGCAATACCAAGTATAATGGAATAATAAGCAATAGTAGTAGCAATCTACATTTCGACGGCTTCGGTTATGCCAACGACGCGGTTGGTCTTGGGAAGGTAAATCCTCCGAAAGGCGTGAACGAGGTTTCGTTTACCGTGTCCAAGAGCACCTTGACCGACGTCCGCGATTTGCTGCAACTGTTCATCCCTGCGGGCGGCGACGGCCCCGCCTACTTCGTGGTAGACGCCTATAATGGCAATAAGACTGGTCCTGGCGCCGGCAAAACCGGCCTGATCGCGATGTCTAGCGTTCCCGAACCGGCATCGCTGCTGCTGCTCGGCACCGGCCTGCTGGCGTTCGGCTTCCTGCGGCGAAGGAAATTGATTTGAGGTCTGCGAGCTGTCGTTGTCCGCCACGGTGCGAGATGTCAGTTCTGTAAATCGCCACGGCGGGGGTCGCGCGAGCACCGATCGAGACAAACGATCACCTTATGCGCCGAAGCCCGCAGCAACAGTTATAGTCCGATGACGACGACGCGAGTTTTTTTGGGCTGGCGCCCGAGCGTGGCGATGCTCGGCGCACTGCTGATTCTTGGCGGTTGCAGCGAGTCCGTCGAGCGGCTGGTCGCCCGGGCGGAAGCCTTGCACGATGCGGGGAACTTTCCGGCGGCGGTCATTGAGCTCAAAGCCGCGCTCGCGAAAGATCCGAAGAACCTCCCGGCGCGACTTCTTACGGCCCAGATCTACATTGACCTTGGAGAGGGCAACTCGGCGCTGGGCAGCCTGCTGCGGGCGCAGCGGGATGGCGCGAGCAACCGGCAAGTTGCCCGGCCGCGCGCTGAAGCAGAGCTTGTTGCGCACCGCTACGATGCGGTGATAAGGGACACCGAAGCGCCGCCTGCGGGCCTGTCGAGCCGGGCCAAGGCAAGCCTGTTCGCTTACCGCGGCGCGGCGCTGGCCGCGCTCGGCCGCGAGGTGGAAGCCCGCTCCGCGATCGCACGGGGCCTCGCCGTCGACCCGCATTCGGTTGATGTGCGTATCGCCTCGACCCGGCTGGCGATCGACCGCAGCGACCTCGCCGCCGCCCGTCGCGAGCTTGCCGACGCGACCCGCGACGCGCCTAAGGATCGCCGGCTGGCACAGCTTCGCGGCGACATCGCCTATGCCGCCCGAGATTATGCCGCCGCAGAACAGATCTACCGGAAAATCCTCGACGCGGAACCCTGGAATGACGTCGTGCGCGGTGAGTTGGGTTCGGTACAGGTGGCCGAAAACAAGCTGCCCGCAGCGATCGCCACCGTCGACAAGATCCTGAAGGACCCGCGGCTGGCGAATGTTCCGATGCATCCTATCCTGAACTACATCCGCGCCGTGGCGGCGTTTCGCCAGAAGGATTTTGAGACGGCCCAAAGCAACGCGGCGACCGTCGTAACGCGGGTTCCGGGATTTGGCTCCACGTGGCTGATCGCCGGCGCTTCGAGCTATGCGCTGCACCAATATGAGCAAGCCTACTACTACCTTTCCCCCTTTGTGGCGCAGAACCCCAGGGATCTCCGGGCACGCAAGCTGCTGGCGGAAACCCAGTTGCAACTGGGCCGCCCGGGCGACGCCGCGAAGACGCTGTTGCC
>DATLTH010000441.1:0-2753 GCA_035533695.1 Allostellaceae bacterium
GTGCCGGTGCTGGTCGGCGACGCCGCGCTGTGCCGTACCGCCTCCGACCTCTTGCTGCGTCAGCACGGCATCTACGTGCAGCCGATCAACTACCCGACCGTGCCGCGGGGCACCGAGCGCCTGCGCCTCACGCCGACGCCCTTGCACAGCGACGCCGACATCGAGGCGCTGGTCGCCGCGCTCTCCGAGGTCTGGCGGGACTTGCAGCTGCGCCAAGTCGCGTGATCGGCGGCGCCGCGCCGCCCACCCGAAGCCGCTGCCACCGCCTTTGACCGGCGCCGAAGTTGCCCCCCACAGCCGCCGTTCCCGGCGGCGTGGGCATTGGCTCAGTCAGTAAGAAGTCATCTCTAGCGCGACTCGGCGCCTGCCGTCGCAGTTGCCTGCGCGTCGACTGTCAATGCGCGGCCGTGCGTCTCGACCCCGAGGAACAGGAAGGAAAGCGCGACCACCGCCATGCCCGCGGCAAGGAACAGGAACCCGCCCGTCAACGCGCCCTCCGTCGCCAGAGGCGAGACGATGTTGCTGGTGCCGGCAATTACCGCGATCGAGAGCGGCCCCAGTATCTTGCCGACGCCGTTCGCGGTCTGACCAAGACCGGAGGACCGCGCACCCAGCCGCACGCCGTAGCTCTCGACCGTGTAGGGCGCGAGGTTCGAGAAACTGCCGTCGATACAGAAGGCCGAAGCCGAGAGCAGCAGAACCATCACCGGCACGCCGGCGACCGTAAAGCCATGGTAAAAGGCCGCCGCAGTGAGCGCCGCCGCGCCGGCGAACCCCCAGATGACGCCGAGGACGCGGCGACCCATCAGCGGCGCGAGAAATGACACGACGATCTTTCCGATGATGCCGCAGCCGGTCACGAACACGAAGTATTTCGCGGCCTGCGGCACCGGGATCTTTTGCAGCAGCGCGATGACGGTCGGCCCCCACAGATAGACCCCATAGGCCGCGGTCGCGGCGCCGCCCCAGATGAAGAGCGTCTCGAAGAACATGCGCGGCTGTTCGAACAATTCGGACAGCTTGGCACGCGGCTGGCTGGCCGGCACGACGGTCGGCAGCGGCACCGACTGCAGCGGCATCCCTAACTGCTTCGCCACCTCGGCGCGCGCCTCTGTAAAGCGCCCCTTGGCGGTAAGCCAGCGCACCGATTCCGGGACCAATGCCCAAGCTATGCACCCGGCAAACGTCACGCTGATGCCGAGCATTGCCATGCCGCGCCAGCCGATCGCCCCGAGTAACAATGCGGAGGACACCGAGGCCACGAATCCGCCGGCGCTCGCGAACACGATGTAGAAGCTCGTCACGAACGTGCGGTGCCGCGTGGGGGTCAATTCGACGACTATTGTCAGGGCAGGAACCACCGCCGCCGTCAGCCCGACGCCGACGACAAAGCGCAGCGCCGCGAAGAGCACCCATTGGCCGTCCGGGACGAGGCCGTTCAGCGCGGCGCCGATGCCGCAGATGAAGGTGCCGACAACGAGCGATGTCTTGCGCCCCCAGGCGTCGGAAAATGCGCCAAATGCGAGGGCGCCGACGATCGAGCCGATGCCGCCGCTGTAGAGGATTGTCGCCGATTGGCCGTAGGTCAGATGCCAGGACGGGCCGACCACGGCGAGCAGGAAGGCGACGACCCCAAAATCAAAGAATTCGAGGACGATGATCGCCGACATGATCACGAAAATGACCCAATAGCGCACGTTGAGCTCGGCGGTGTCGAACAACGCCAGAAGCTCGTCGGATGTCTGACCGGCCATATCCCCTCCCTCACGGCGCGATCCGCGCCTCGCTCTTATCCGACATTCCCCTGAACTCGGACTGTCGGAGGCTATGATCGCCCGGTGTGAGGTTTCGGACAAGAGCGGAACGGCCGGTCCCGGCGCGAAGCTGCACTGCGCATAAATCAGAGCATCCGCACGGCGCGCCATAGCTTGCCCGATCAACGCGTCGAGGCGTGCAGAAACCGGGGGCGAAAAGTGTCGGCGCTCAGGGGTTGGAACAATCGGGCGCGTGGCAGGCCGCGTGACTGCCGGGGGTCAGTCGGCCTGGGTGCGGGGCGGGAAGGCGACGCGCTCGTCGATCCCGGCGGGGTCTTCGTGGATGATGATCTCGGCACGCGGGAAGGCGCGCTGCAGCCGCGCTTCGACATCGTCGGAAATCTCGTGGGCGCGCAACAGGTTCATCTCGCCGTCCATCTCGATGTGGAGCTGGATGAACGCGGTCGGCCCGGCGACGCGGGTGCGGATGTCGTGCACCGCATGAACTTCGGGGTGGCCCTCGGCGATCGAGCGCACGCGGGCGCGCTCGGAATCGGGCAATTCGCGGTCCATCAGCTGGGTCAAGGACAGCCGGGTGATCTTGACCGCGCTGTAGATGATCCACAGCCCGACCGCGGCGCCGAACAGCGGGTCGAGCAGCGGCACCGAGAACAGATGGCCGAGCGCCAATGTCGCGATCACGCTGAGATTGAGGATGATGTCGCCGCGGTAATGCAGTTCGTCGGCGCCGATCGCCAAGGAGCCGGTGTGGCGCACGACATGGCGCTGATAGGCGACGAGGCCGAAGGTGACGACGATCGAGAACACCATCACCGCGATGCCGGCGGGCGGGTTGGTGACCGGCGACGGCGACACCAGCTTGCGAATGGCCTCGGCCATCAACAAGAGGGCGCTGCCGACGAGGAACGCCGATTGCCCGAGCGCCGCCAATGGCTCGGCCTTGCCGTGACCGAAGCGATGCTCGCGATCGGCTGGCGT
>DATLTH010000442.1:0-2677 GCA_035533695.1 Allostellaceae bacterium
TTGCGATGCGCGGTTTCGGTTGCGACAGCCATCCGGTCTCCAGCCTGCCCCTGATCTCTGCCGTGGCGCGCGCCGGGGTGGGCGGCACGCCATGAGCCGCCGGCTTGCTCGGGCGCGGCGGCGTGAACCCGTGATCCTGCAAGCCGAGCGTCGAAGACACCTCAGCGAGGCGGGGCTTCGAGCTTCCGGGCGATGAGGTCGGCGGCCTTGGCAAAGGCGGCGTCGGCATCGAGCGCCGTGGTATCGAGCTGCAACGCGTCGTCGGCAGGCCGAAGCGGCGCCGTCTGGCGCTCCCGGTCGCGGGCGTCGCGTTGCTCGATGTCCTGCAGGACGCGCTGGTATATAGTCCCGGCGCCGCTTTCCTGCAACTCTTTGAAACGCCTCGCCGCTCGGGCCTCGGGGCTGGCGGTGACGTAAAGCTTCACGGTGGCGTCCGGGCAGACCACCGTGCCGATGTCGCGGCCGTCGAGCAACGCGCCCTGGAACCCCGCCGGCGGGTGGCGGGCGAAATCGCGCTGGAAAGCGAGCAGCGCGGCACGGACTCCCGGTATCGCCGCCACCATCGAAGCGGCAGCGGAAACCCGGTCCTCGCGCAGCCGCGGGGTATCGAGATCCGCAGGCGCGATCGCCTTGGCGGCGGCTTCGGCGGTCGCGGGATCGGCCGGATCGCCGCCGCCGTCGAGCACTTTGAGGGCGGTCGCGCGGTAGAGCCCGCCGGTATCGAGGAAGGCGAGGCCGTACAGCTTGGCAAGCCGGCGCCCGAGCGTTCCCTTGCCGGCGGCGGCCGGCCCGTCGACCGCGATGATCATGGGCGGCTGCTCACGGCGTCGCCTCGCCGATCGAGCCGCCGAGACCGTTCACCAGCGCGACGAAGCCCGGAAAGCTGGTGGCGATGGTGGCGCCGTCGTCGATCGTGACCGGCCGCTCGGCGGCCATGCCCAGCACCAGGAACGCCATCGCGATGCGATGGTCGAGCGCCGCCGCGACCGTCGCGCCGCCGCGCGGCGGCCGGCCGGTGCCGTCGACGATCAGCGTGTCGCCTTCGACCGCGACTGCAACGCCGCAATCCGTCAACCCCCGTGCGATCGCCGCCAGCCGGTCGCTTTCCTTGACGCGCAGCTCGGCGAGGCCGTGCATGATTGTGCGTCCGTCGGCGAAGGCCGCGGCGACGGCGAGGATCGGATATTCGTCGATCATGCTCGGCGCACGCTCGGCCGGCACGGTCACGCCCTTCAAAGCGCCCGCACGGATGCCGAGATCGGCGACCGGCTCGCCGCCCGCGATGCGCCGGTGGTTGAAGGCAATCTTGGCGCCCATCTCGGCAAGGGTCTGGAACAATCCGGCGCGCAGCGGGTTTATGCCCACGCCTTCGATCGCGATCGCCGAGCGCGGCAGCAGCAGCGCAGCGACCGCCGGAAACGCCGCCGAGGACGGATCGCCCGGAATGACAAGATCGCCGGCTTTCAGCTCGGGCTGGCCGGTCACGGTGATGCGCATGCCGCCGTCCTTGGTCGGCGTCGAGATCACGCGCGCGCCGAAATGGCGCAGCAAATTCTCGGTGTGATCGCGCGACGCCAGCGGCTCGATCACGCTGGTCTCGCCCGGCGCCGATAAGCCCGCGAGCAGGATCGCCGATTTCACCTGCGCCGAGGCGACCGGCGAGACATGGGTGACCGGCATGGGCGCTGCGGCGCCGGTCAGCGCCAGCGGCAACCGGCCGCCCGCACGCGCGACGATGCGCGCGCCCATGCGGGCGAGGGGCTCGGTCACGCGCGCCATCGGGCGGCGGCGCAGCGAGGCATCGCCGGTGAAGAAAGCAGTAATGTCGTGTCCGGCGACCGCGCCCATCAGCAGTCTTGCACCGGTGCCGGAATTGCCCATATCGAGCAGCGCGTCCGGCTCTTGCAGGCCGCCGATGCCGACGCCGGTGACGATCCAAGTGCCGTCGGCCTCGTGCGCGATGCCGGCGCCGAGCGCGCGCATCGCCGCGGCCGTGCATAGCACGTCCTCGCCTTCCAGGAGGCCGGCGACCCGGGTGCGCCCGATCGCGAGCCCGCCGAGGATCAGCGCGCGATGCGAGACGGATTTATCGCCCGGCACGCGGCAAACGCCGCTCAGTGGGCCGGCTGTGCCGGAAAAAAGGGGGGTGGCGGATGAGGAAGACATGAGGCGCCGAGTGTTTACCAAAACCCCCGGCCCGGCAACTGGATCGCGCCGGTAAAATATTTTGCTTTTGACAGCGGACCCGCGCCGTGGCAAACGGCGCCACGCTACCGGGCGGTACGACGGGTAAGTCCTGGGATACGGAGGCGAAGGTGGCTAAAGCGGAATGGGGAACGAAGCGGCTGTGCCCGAATTGCGGGACGCGCTATTACGACATGCGTCGCGACCCGGTGGTGTGTCCGCATTGCGGCTCGCCGTTCGATCCCGAGGCGTTGTTAAAGACGCGGCGCACGCGCGCGGTTGCGCCGGTTGTCGCCGATGCCGTGGTCGAAGAGGAAATCGAGCCCGATCTTGGCGCCGAAGAGGTGCCGGAGCCGGCCTTGGCCGATGTCGTGGTGCCCGCCGACCCCGAGGCGGAAGAGGAAGATGAGGCCGAAGAGGCGGAGGCCGAAGAAGAGGAAGAGGAGGTCCCCGAGGACGCTTCCGAGCTCGGCGAGGACGAGGACGACATGGC
>DATLTH010000443.1:0-9656 GCA_035533695.1 Allostellaceae bacterium
ATTCGCAGCCTCGATCTGGCAGGCTGGCTTCCGCCACCCGCAACCCGGGTGCACCGACCCTGAGCCAGGGCCTCGTACGGACTGGGTTGATCGTGCTCTCGTAGCGCGGCGAGGGTCACGCCAGCGCGGCGCGCACCGAAGGATCGCCGGCGCCGCGCTGGCGCCGATCCAGACCTCGACGGGCTCCGCCGGACGCAACGCCAGGCTCGCTTCGGTAATCCGGAACCGTCCGGAGGAACTCACGCTCTCTCCCGCCAGCAGCTGCCGGATAATGTCGAGGGCTTCCTCGAAAGCCGAGGGACGCGTCCTCATGTTGGCGCCCATTGCGGCGAACCTCGCCTCGCCCCAGCCCAGCCCGCACTGCATGATGAAAGGGCCTTGCGCGATGGCGGCCAGTGTCCCGATCTGCTCGGCCACCAGCACCGGGTGCCACAGCGGCAGCAGGAACAGGCAGCCGGAAGGCGCCTCGCCCCATTCGGCGAGCAGCCGCCCGAGCATCGGCGTGTTCTGGTAATAGGGTGTGGGCGAGGCGTGCTGATCGCCGACAAACAGGGAATCGAGCCCGGCGCGATGTGCCGCCCTGGCCCGCTCGATCATCCAGCGCGCTCCCTGGCGCGGAGCTTTCACGCCCGGCACGTCCGGCACGTCCGGGTAATTGCTCGTCAGCGAGATCCCGACCCTCATCGCGTCACCCTGAAGCCGACCCAGATTCTCATCAGAGGCGACCGCGTCGCAGAAACCAAGGATGCATTACCGGCGCGGCTCGGAAAAAAGTCGGAACCGGTTGTACCGCGCATGCCGAAAATTTTATCCGTATGTGACGCACTTCACACGCGGCAGCCTGCTCCGGCGGTTATGTTAACCATCGGTCGGGGCCAAGGCTGCCGCGACCGCAGGCTGGGAGACTGGGTCATGCAGAACCGGATGCCGTTGCAGTGGATCGAGGAAGCCGAGGCACGCACGGTTCTCGCGGCGGCGCGCTTCGAGCGGCCGGCAGCGCCGTCATGGTGCCGCTGCGCGCGGCAAGAGCTGTCGCGGCGGTTCGCCCGGCGGCTCAACCAACTGCGTCCGTGGTTCGCCGGATGCCCGTTGCAGGCGCCGCTGCTGCAGGCGCAACCGGCCCTCATTCGCCGCTCCTTGCCGCGGCGATGATGTCGGTGATGGTGACGGTAATGGGCGGGCCGGCCGAAACCGGCGAGGTTTCGCTGTTCAGGCCTTGACCGCGCCCGAGGTCAGCCCGGCGACATAATGGTCGACGAAGAACGAATAGATGATCGCCACCGGGATCGAGCCCAACAGCGCCCCGGCCATCAGCTGGCCCCAGTAGAACACATCGCCCCGAATGAGTTCGGCGATGACGCCGACCGGGACGGTGCGCACCGAGCTTTTCGTCAGGAAAATCAATGCGTAAAGAAATTCGTTCTGCGACAAGGTGAAAGCGAAAATCCCGGCCGAGATGAAGCCCGGCGTGCACAACGGCAGAAAGATCTGCCGCATCGTCTGCACCCGGCCGGCACCGTCGATACGGGCGGCTTCTTCGAGTTCCTTCGGCACGGTCTTGAAATAGCCGAGCAACAGCCAGGCGCAGAACGGCACCAGCATCGTCGGATAGGTCAGGATCACCGAGGTCAGCGTATTGCCGAGCCCGAGCCGGTTGATCACATCCGCCAGCGGCAGGAACAATAGCGGCTGCGGCACCAGATAGATTGCCGCCACCGTCATCGCGATCAGCCCGGCGCCGGCAAACCGCATGCGGGCCAAGGGATAGGCGAGCATCGTGCCGAGCACCAGCGAGATCGCGGTCGCCACCACGGCGACCAGCATCGTGTTCCACGTCCACAACAGAAAATTCGTCTCGGTCAGCAGGTCGCGATAGTGCCGCAGCGTCGGATTGTGCACCAGCAACGGCATCAGGTGACGGTTGTACAATTCGGAATCCGGCTTTATCGAGGTGATCGCCATCCAGTAGAACGGGAAGAGCGCGACCACCATAAAAAAACCGACCGGCAACCACACCCGGGCGGCCCGCGCGATCCGGCCATGGCCCGAAACCATCACGCTCTCCGCATGTACAGCGTCAGCGCCACGATCAACAAGCCGAGCGCCGGCAGCATCATCAGGGCGATCGACGCGCCGAGGCCGAGTTGGCCCGCGCCCATGCCGATATCGAAGGCGTAGGTGGCGAACAAATTGGTCGCGTTTTGCGGCCCGCCATGCGTCAACACGTAAGGAAGCTGAAAATCGGCGAAGGTGAAGATCACCGAGAACAACGTCACGATCAGGATGATCGGCTTCATCAGCGGCAGCGTCACGTAGCGGAAGCGGTGCCAGCCGCCGGCGCCGTCGATCGTCGCCGCCTCGTACAATTCGGGCGGCACGGTCTGCAAACCGGCGAGCAGCGTGATCCCGTAAAACGGCAGGCCGCGCCAGGTATTGATCATGATGATCGAGAACATCGCGAGGGTCGGGTTGCCGAGCCAGGACGGCCCGGGCGGCGTCGCGCCGAGCCCGATCATGATCCGGTTGACGACGCTGAAGGCGGGATCGAGCATCCACATCCAGGCGACCGTGCTCAGCACCGTCGGCACGATGAACGGCAATAGCAGCAGCGCGCGCACCAGGTTCTTCATGCGGAATTGCTGGTTCATCGCCAGTGCGAGGCCGAGACCGCCGACCATTTTCAGGAGCGTCGCCGCGATGGTGTAGACGAAAGTGTTGATCGCGACCCGCCAGAAGATCGGATCGTGGAAATCGGTGATGAAGTTCTGCAGCCCGATGAAGTGGCCGGGTTTCCCGACCACCCGGTCCTGCAGGCTCAACAGGATTCCGTAGACCAGCGGGTAGCCGACCATCGCGGCGAGGAACAACAGCGGCAGCGCCATCATCAGCCAGCTGAACACGGCCTCGCGGTCGAGCCAGAGGGCAACCGAAACGGCCGGGCGCGGCGGCCGTTTCAGTGCGATCAGTGATTCGCTACGAATTGACATGCCACGCGCCCGTGCAATCCTCAGGCCGACTTGTAGATCTCCTTCAGCTGCGCCTCGGCGCTCTTGATCGCGTCCTTTGACGATGTGCCGGTGCAGGCCTTGGCGAACATGTCGACGATGACGTATTTGGCGACCGCCTCGGCAAGCTTACGGTTCGGCGGCGCCGGCCAGCCGGGCATATGCGCGCTCGCCATCGCATCGCGATAGGGAATGTTGCGCGGCTCGACCTGCCACATCGGGGCGTTGTCGTAGGCGTGCAGGAAGGGCTGGTAATAGCTGTCGGCCGAGGCAAACCAGCCGCCGAGCTGTTTTTCGGCCATCAGCCAGCGCAAAAACGCGTGCGCCTCCGCCTTGGCGGGGCTGAAGTTGAAAATCGCGTGGCTTTGACACTGGAGCAGATGAAAGCGGCCCTTGGGCCCCGCCGGGTTCTGCGCCTGGTCGGTGACCTTGGCGATGTCGGGGAAATGCTGCTTGGCAAACCACAGGATGCTCTCGGCGTTGTTGGTGCACGAGATCTGCTCGGCCATCCACGCCTTGTTGTTGCTGACGTCGGTCCAGCCGAGCACGTCGTCGAACATGCAGTCCTTGAAGAATTTGCGGGCGAAATCGAGCGCCTTGGCGGTCTCGTCCGAATCGATGACCACGGTCTTGCCGTCGGCCTCGACCTCGTGCCCGCCATAAGACCACAGCAGCGGATAGATCCAGCCGTGGTTGTCGCCGAAACCATGGCCGAGTTCGAAGCCGAACGGATGGTTCTTGGCTTTCAGCTTTTTGCCGACCTCGTACAATTCGTCCCACGTTTCGGGGAATTTCTTGACCCCGACCTCGGCGAACCAGTCGGTGCGCCAGTTCATCAGCTGGCCGATGTTGCTGTGCGGGACCGCCTTCCACTTGCCGTCGACGACGGCCGCCTCCCTGGCCGAAGGATACCAGCCGCCCTCCTGCTTGCCGACCTCCTCGGCGATGTCGCTGACGTCCATCAGCTTGTCAGCATAAAGGAAGGGGTAGAGCAGAAAGATGATCGTCAGATCGGCGCCCGAACCGGTCTCGATGATCGTGCTGATCCGCGTCGGCGAGCTTCCGACGCTGGTCAGATCGTAGACGACGTTGACCCCGGTCTCCTTTTTATAGGCCGGGATCAGCGTCTTCTGCATGTATTCGTCGAAGGTCGGGATGAACGAGGTTTCGTGCAGCAGCGTGATCGTCTTCTCGGCGGCGTGGCCCGCTGCCGGCGCCAATGCCGCGCCGGCGGCGCCCGCCGCCGCAATCTTCAGGAAATCGCGCCGCGACGTGCTGCTCATGCTCATTCTCCTCGTGCCGACAGGCCGCCGGAAGCCGGCGTAATCCGCGCCATCGTATTGGTTTTGCGCCGCGCCCGAAAGATCGCTTTAACGCGGCGTGTCGGCGCATCACCGATCAAGAGGCCGGCGCCGCTCTGATCGTTGACAATCAGCCGCGGCCGGGATAGCTGACCGCCATGCCGGCGCGCACGTCCTGCTGGATGCCGTATTGCGGGAACGGATAGCGCAGCCCGTTTTTCGCCAGGGCCTCCATGCCGGCGACCGCCTTTGCCAGATAATCGGGCGGCAATGCCATCAGCATTTCGTCGTCGAGCACGCCGCCGTAACGGCGCTCGGCAAAGCATGGGATCGACAGGCTGGGCTCGCGTGTTTTGAGCGCCCGGCCCCAGGAATCGGCGCACGCCGACTCGCCGACAATGCCCCAGTCGAATTTCTTGTAGCCGGCCCATTGCAGCCCGTTGATGAAATAGATCATCGCGCCGGGAGTGGCGTAGAACAGCGCGATGTCGGGCGGGTCGAGCCGGCCGCTCGACAAGGGCGACAAGGCCAATGCCTCGAACCTGCCGTCCGGGACGCATTCCATCGCCGCCTGGTGGGCGCCGGCGTCCTCTTCGGTGCTGTACCACACCCCGACCATGTTCCGGCCGGACCGCCAGGCATCATCCTTGGCGTTGCCGAGCCCGACCACGGCGCGGCATTGCGCGCCGACGAGGTCGTCGGCGGTGATGCCGATCGTCCAGCCGAGCCGGGCGGCCTGCCCGACGACCTGGTCGAGCGTGTGGACCGATTTCGGGCGGCGAATGCGCGGGATCGCCTCCATCTCCGCGCGGTTCTCGTAGAGCTTCATGCCGAACACGAAAGAGCGCAGCTTCAGCAGGCGTTCCAGATCGGCGGTAAGCCTCGTCCAGTCCTCGGTCATCGCAACATCTTTCCATAGGGTGGCTGCTCCGGTCATTCTGGCCGGAAACCCGGGCGACCGCCACGCCGCCAATCGGCCTTGCACGGCTGCCGATTTGCTCGGGCACCGGCCGGCCTGCATCGCAGCGATGTCAAACGCGGCCGGATCGTGTACACGGCGCTCAGCAGTAAGACCAAACGATCGGCACAACCATGCGATCATCGCGGCGCTCCGTCCTCTTCGCCATCACAGCCGCGGCCCTTCTGCCGAGCCGCCCGGGCGGCGCCGGCGCGCAATCCGTCTCGGCTGGCGCGCGGATCTCCGATGGGGTGGTCAAGATCGGGCTGATCCTCGACATGTCGGGCCCGTACTCGGACACCACCGGCGGCGGCAGCGCGACCGCGGCAAAAATGGCGGTCGAGGATTTCGGGAGACGGGTGCTCGGGGCGCCGATCGAGGTCCTCGTCGCCGATCACGAGAACAGCACCGATCGCGCCGCGGCCATCGCGCGGGACTGGTTTACCCACCAAAAGGTCGACGCGATCATGGATGTCACCGGCTCTTCCGAGGCGCTGATCGTCCAGGGGATCGCCAACAGCCACGACAAGATCATCTCGCTCAGTTCGGCGGCCGCGGAGCGCCTCAGCAACGAGGCGTGCACGCCGACCTCGATCCATTACGTCGCCGATACGCATTCGATCGCCCATACGGTCGGCAGCGCGCTGATGGAGCGCGGCGACAACACGTGGTTCTTCATCACGGTCGACAACGGCTTCGGCTACGACCTCGAGCGCGGCATTGCCTCGGTCGTCGAGGCGAAGGACGGCAAGGTGTTGGGCCACGCCCGCTACCCGCTCGACACCCAGGATTTCACCTCGTACCTGGCGCAGGCGCAGCACTCGCGAGCCAAGGTCATCGGGCTCGTCAATGGCGGCGAGGCGCTGGAGGCGACGATCAAACAGGCCGCCGAGCGCGAGATGATCCCCGGGCCGCAGATTTTTGCCGCACCGGTGATGCGCATCAACCAGGTCCACGCGCTCGGCCTTGCGATGACGCAAGGGATGATGGTGAGCGAAAGCTTCTATTGGGACATGAGCGAGGCCGCTCGCACCTGGTCGATGCGGTTTTACGACCGCACGCAGATGATGCCGAACGGCTTGCAGGCCGGGGTCTATTCGTCGACGCTGCACTATCTGAAGGCGGTGGCTCAGGCGGGGACGGATGCGACCGGGCCGGTGATGCAGGCGATGCGGGATATGCCGGTCAACGATTTTTTCGCCCATGACGGCCATATCCGGGCCGACGGGATTATGGTGCACGATTTGCGCCTCTATCAGGTCAAGACACCGGCCGAGTCGCATGCGCCGTGGGACTATTTCAAACTGATCGCGACGATCCCCGGCGCGGAAGCCGTCACCCCGCTGGCGGATTCGAAATGCCCGCTGATCAAGCAGTGAAGCGTGACGAAGGGGATCCCGCGATGCTGCCGACCGAACGTCTCGATTATTCCGCGATTTCCGAGCGCCGGCATCTTGCCCTCCCCGATGGAGCGCGGCTCGCGGTCTGGGTCATCGTCAATGTCGAGGAATGGGACCCCAACGAGACGATGCCGCGCACCGTCATAACCCCGCCGGCCGGCGGCGCGCCAATGCCCGACATCCCGAACTGGTGCTGGCACGAATACGGAAACCGGGTCGGCTTCTGGCGCATGGTCGAGGTGTTCGACGATCTGCGCATCCCCGCGGTGCTGGCGATCAACGGCTCGGCGACCCTGCGCTACGGCGCCATCGTGCGGGCGGCGCGGGAGCGGGGCTGGGAGTTCATCGGCCATGGCTTCAGCCAGAAGAACATGCAGAAGGTCGCTGACGAGCGCGCCGATATCCGCAAGACCGCGGCGGCGATCCGCGAGGCGACCGGCAGGAACCCGCGCGGCTGGCTCGGTCCCGGGCTTACCGAAACCTGGGAGACCCCCGACCTCTTGGCCGAGGAAGGCTACGACTATGTCTGCGACTGGGTGATCGACGACCAGCCGGTGGTGCTGAAGACGCGCGCCAAGCCGATCGTCAACCTTCCCTATACGCAGGAATGCAACGATGTCGCGATGATGCTGATCCAGCATCACCAGGCGAGCGAGTATTACGACCGCGCCATCGACCAGTTCGACCAGCTGTACAGCGACGCGCGCGCATCGGCCCGGGTCATGGCATTGGTGGTGCATCCCTACATCATGGGGGCGCCGCACCGTCTCAAATACTTCCGCAACGCCATCGCTGAGATCCGTCGACACCAGGACGTTGTTTTCTGGACCGGCGAGCAGATCCTCGATTGGTACCTGGCGCAGCAGGGCTGATGGCGATGTGGCAAAAGCCCCCGATCGTGTTGCTGGCCGCGGCATTGATCGGGCTGGGCGGGGCATCTGCCGTGGCAGAGCCGATGCCGTGGCAACAGGCCTGCGCGGCGATCCAGCCGGCGGTGCCCTGTACGCCGGACAACCGGCTGATGTTCGAAGAGGCACTGAACGATTGCCGCACCGCCGCCGACAAGCCCGCCTGTTATCGGCATTCGGTGGCGCGCCAGCAGGAGCGGCGGGCGCCGCCCCCGACGATCATCCGCGGCAGCCGCAGGGGAAATTGACGGCGGACCGGTGATGGACCTCGGCAACGCGACGATCGCCGAATTGCAACAGGCGCTGGCCGAGGGCAGCGTTGCGGCGAGCGCGCTCGTCCGCGGCTATCTCGCGCGCATCGAGGCGTACGACCGGGCCGGGCCGGGGCTCAATGCGGTGCGCGAGGTCAATCCCGACGCGCTCGCAATCGCGGCGGCCCTCGACGGCGCGAAGCCGAGCGCAGAGCGGCCGCTTTCCGGCATCCCGATCCTCCTCAAGGACAATATCGCCACCGGCGACCGGCAGCACACGACCGCCGGGTCGCTGGCGCTCGAAGGCGCGCGGGCGGTGCGCGATGCGACCTTGGTCGCGCGGTTGCGCGCGGCCGGCGCCGTCATCCTCGGCAAGGCCAATCTGACCGAGTTCGCCAACATCCTGGCGATCGACATGCCGTCGGGCTACAGCTCCCTGGGCGGTCAGGTGAGAAATCCCTATGCCCCGGCACTCGACGAAAGGGGTGTGCCGGTCGTGCCGCCCGGCGGGTCGAGTTCAGGTCCGGCGGTCGCGGTCGCGGCGGGGCTGTGCGCCGCGGCGATCGGCACCGAGACCTCGGGCTCGCTGTTGTCGCCGGCGACGCAGAACGGGCTCGTCACCGTGAAGCCGACCGTGGGCCTCGTGAGCCGCGCCGGCATCTTGCCGATCGCGCACAGCCAGGATACCGCCGGCCCCTTGACCCGCACTGTGCGCGACGCGGCGATTCTGCTCAACGTGCTCGCCGCCCCCGACCCGGCCGATCCCGCGACGCTGGGCCAACAGCGGCCGGCCGATTACACCAGCGTCCTCGATCCTGGCGGGCTGCGGGGCGCTCGGATCGGCGTGCCCGGCGATCCCGCCGATCCCGGCAACGATTTCTATTACGGCAAGCTCGGGCGGCGCGCCGCCGCGGTCATGGGGGAGGTGATCGCGGCATTGGAAGGGCAGGGGGCGACGATCATCCGCGCCAACATCCCGACCGCGGGATGGATCGGCGGGCCGGGCACCGAGATGGCGATCCTCAACACCAATCCCGAGAGCCTCAACCGCGACGAGCCGGCGCGACGGCCGATCGTTTTCGTCTACGAATTGAAGCACGACCTCAACGCCTACCTGCGCGACTGGCTGCGCGGCACGCCGATCCGCAGCCTCGCCGACATCGTCGCGTTCAACCGGGCCAACCCGGCGCGGGCGTTGCGCTTTGGCCAGGACATATTCCTGGCCGCCGAGGCGACGCGCGGCGACCTCGCGGAGCCCGAATATGCTTCAGCCCGCGCCGCCGATTTGCGCAGCGCCGGTGCCCAGGGCCTCGACGCCTACATGGAGCGCCACCGGCTCGACGCGGTGCTGTTTCCCGGCGCCGTCGGCGCGGCGATCGCGGCGAAGGCGGGATATCCGAGCGTCCAGGTGCCGGCCGGGTTCATTTCAGGGGCGGGCGGCCGGCCCACGCCCGACTATCCGCTGGGCGCGAGCTTTGCCGGCCGTGCCTGGAGCGAACCGACGCTGCTGCGCCTCGCCTACGCCTTCGAGCAGGCCATGCAGGCGCGGCGTCCGCCGCCCGGCCTGCCCTCCCTCGACGACTTGGCGGCTTGACTTGTCACTTAGAATTATTCTTATGTAGCTGTCGTGGCCGCGATGAAGGAAGCGTGCGATGCCGCCTGCGTCCTATGAACCGCTCGACGAGGCGCTGGACCGGCTTCGCCCCTATGGCAGCGAGCTGGCCAACGGCAATTTCAACCACGCGCCGATGGTCGCCGAGGCGTTGTGTGCGCTGGGCCGGCCGGAGGCCGTTTTGCCGTGGATCGAGCGCTATCGGCCGCGGATGGTGCAAC
>DATLTH010000444.1:0-2504 GCA_035533695.1 Allostellaceae bacterium
CATAGGGAATAGCGGCTACGGTTCTTGTGCCGCTTCTTCATTATAGAACGAGGTGGCGCTTCGTTCGGCGGCTAGCCGGGATAATTCACCGAGGTTGGCGGGCATAGCGCAAACTATTGGAATCGCGTAGGATTCGATTGCTTAGGCCGAGCCAGCGGTTCCGGAGCGCCATGCACGCCGAAGTTGATCCTACCCTTCCGCTGCCGGGCTTGTCACCGGTCTGCGGCAAGCCGGTCGTCGCCCGCTTTGACGGCGGTCGATTGTCTTCGGATGGCGGCATTCTGCTGCTGGCCGAGGTCGAGCGCCGGCTCAAGATCGCTGAGCGGCTGGCGCGATGCATCGAAGACCCGCGTGCCCCGGACCAGATCACGCACGAGATTGCCGAGATGATCCGCTTCCGTGCCTTGGCCATCGCAGCGGGTTATCCCGATGCCAATGACTGCGATGCCCCGCGCAAGGACGCGGCCTTCAAGATGGCGGTCGGCCGTCTCCCCGAGACCGGGGGCGACCTCTGCTCCCAGCCTACCATGACGCGGCTTGAGAACCTGCCTGGTCCGCTCGCGCTCAAGCGCATGATGGCGACGATGGTCGACTTGTTCTGTGACAGCTTCGAAGCGGTGCCTCGGCGCATCGTGCTCGACATCGACGACACCGAGGATCGGGCCTATGGCGGGCAGCAACTCTCGCTGTTCAACGCGCATCATGACAGCCGCTGTTTCATGCCGATCCACATTTACGAGGCGATTTCGGCCAAGCCGGTCGCGGTCTTCCTGCGGCCGGGCAAGACGCCCGACGGCACCGAGGTCTGCCTGGTGCTGCGCCACGTCGTGCGGGCAATTCGTGCCCGCTGGCCGCGCGTCGATATTCTGATCCGGGGCGACAGCCATTACGGGCGGCCCGAGGGCATGGCGTGGTGCGAGCGCAACCGGGTCGGCTATATCTTCGGCCTGGCCGGCAACAAGGTGCTGCTGCGCCGCGTCACGGCCGAGGCCGAGCAGGTCGCCCTTGAGCGCCTCGATGCGCCCGCCGACAGCAAAATGCGCTGCTACGCCGAGTTCGCCTACGCCGCCCGGACCTGGAATACCGAGCGCCGGGTGATCGCCCGCGTCGAGGCTTCCGCCCAAGGCGTCGACAGCCGCTTCATCGTGACCAACCTGGCCGGCCTGGCCAAATCGCTTTACGAGAAAATCTACTGCGCACGGGGCCAAGCGGAGAACCTGATCAAGGCTCACAAGCTGCACCTCGCCTCGGACCGCACCTCCTGCACCAAGGCCACCGCCAACCAGTTTCGGCTGCTGATCCACACCGCCGCGTATTGGCTGATGCACACCCTGCGGGGGATGGCACCGAAAACATCGTTCTGGCGTGACGCCCAGTTCGACACCCTGCGGCTCGGCCTAATCAAGGTCGCCGTTCGGGTCACCGAACTGGTCACCAAGATCAAGATCGCGCTGCCGAGCGCCTTCCCCTATCAGCACGGCTTCGCAACTCTCGCCACGCGCCTGGCCAAATTGCCGCCATGACCGCCGGGGCGATGCGCCCCGAAAAAAAGCCCGTCCCCGCAACCCACATACCGCAAACCAGCGCGCCGCCGGTGCCATCCATTGGTACACCCTATGCGCGAGCCGGCCCAGCCGAGCACGCTACCCACCTTCCGGCGGTGAATTGTTCAGGCTAGCGATGGCCTTGTGAATTCGTCAACCCGACCGAGGGAGGCGGCGCCGCTTCCGTGATAACACGCCTTTTTATGAACTCGTCTCGACAGCCTCCAATCCGGCCAATGCAAATGGCGGCGACGCACGCCCTGAGTCGGCAGCCGCCGGCGGAGGCCCGTCGAGCGCGGCGATGGCCTGGGCGAACCGGTTCATCGCCTGCTCGCCAGCGACGGTAAGTCCGTAGGTGCCACGGCTGACGCGATCGAACCAGCCGTAGACGTTGCGTTGCAGGATGGGCGCCGCCGCGGCAACGCCAGACACAACGCGCAGTTCGCCCAGCCGCATCGGTCCAGCCGCGGCAAGTGCCCGGACGCAGCGCAGAGCGTCTTGGCGATACGCAGTGACGATCGGCGTTCGATTGCTTCCACCGACGTTCAAATCCCCCCGGCGACGCTCGAATTCGCCGAGCAGCAGCGTCGATCGGCGCTTCGACTGGCGCGGTCGATAGGGCACGGGGTCCTCGATGACCTCAACGGCCCCACGTCCAGTGATCACCATCAGACCCAGCCCCAGGCGGCGGCACAATTTGCGTACCGTCTTCGCATCCGGTCGCACGCCTCGAGTCCGCGCCGTTGGCCGCGGAACCGCGAGATAGACCAGCGGGCTCAGCGCCAAACGATCGACACCCTGGAGCAGCAACGACAGGGTGAAACGCAGCTTCAGCTCCACGATCACCGGCTCCTCTTCGCCGCGGCAAGCGACCAGGTCGCAGCCGCGCACCTCGCCGCGAACGACGTAACCTTGCCGCTCGAGGAATGCCTTGACCGGCGGATAAAGCGCCACTTCGGC
>DATLTH010000445.1:0-5244 GCA_035533695.1 Allostellaceae bacterium
GAGAATTACCGCAGCTCCTACCCGCAGATCGTCGAGAACGTGATGGCGTTTCTCGACGGCAAGCCGGCGCGGGTGATCTGACCCGCGGCGAGCCGTGACGAGCGGGGCGGCGCCGACGATCCGGTCGTCGCGCGACGAGGATGTCGCGGCGATCGCGGCGATTTATGGTTACCACGTGCTAAACGGCGTCGCCTCGTTCGAGGAGGTGCCGCCGCCCGTCGAGGAGATCGCCCGCCGCCGCGCCGAAATCGCGGCGCAGGGCCTGCCCTATCTCGTCGCCGAGCGCGAGGGGCGGGTTATCGGCTATTGCTACGCCGGCCCGTTCCGGCCGCGCGTCGGCTATCGCTTCACCCTCGAGGATTCGATCTACATCGATGCGGGCGAGGTGGGGCGCGGCGTCGGCCGTCGCCTGCTCGACGATGTCGTGAGACGCTCGGCCGAACTCGGCTACCGGCAGTTGGTCGCGGTGATCGGCGGCAGCGAGACCGTTGCGTCGATCCGGCTGCATGAGGCGCTCGGCTTTGCCCATGCCGGCGTCTTGCCTGCCGTCGGTTTCAAATTCGGCCGGTGGATCGATGTTGTGCTGATGCAGCGCGTGCTCGGTCCAGGGGCAACGACCCTGCCCGGGTAGCGAAAGATCGGTCTGTCACATAGGAGTTTGGCATGGCACAGGGTTTCGTCGATCCCGGGCGTATCCGCAGCTATCACGCCCATGTTTACTACAGTCCCGCGACGCGACCGGTGGCGGAGCGGCTGCGCGAGGCGATCGGCGGCGAGTTCGACGTGGTGCTCGGGCGCTGGCACGATGAGCCGGTCGGGCCGCATCCCACCGCAATGTACCAGGTCGCGTTTTCGGTCGGCGAGTTCGCCCGGCTGGTGCCGTGGCTGATGCTGAACCGCGAAGGGCTCGATGTGCTGGTGCACCCGCAGACCGAGGACGCCTATGACGATCACGCGATCCACGCGTTGTGGCTCGGCAACCGGCTGCCCCTGCGGCTGGAGAGGCTGCGACGCGCGCAACCCGGCTAACGATCGTTAATCCGGTCGGGAACCCGATGGGCGCACTCCTCTACCAGGAGCGCACCGGCCCGCAATCGACGTGGACGAAATCCGACCGCGGATAATAGCCGACGCCGCCGCCGCGCAGGCTCATCGCGGCGCCGCGCACGTGCGACAAATCCCGCCCCTCGCAGCGCAGATCGATGGCCATTCCCTTGATGTGGTAGCTGTTGCTCGCCACCCCGTTGTGTCGCAGGTAAAGCATGTGATTGGTCGCCGGCGTGCGGTAGCCGCACACCACCAGAAAGGGGTTATGGCAGTCGAGCCGCGCGCGCAGCATGCCGAGGAGATCGAGGATTCCGGCATTCATCGGCCGCACTTCATTGGAATAGTGGTCGCGCAAGACCCAGTTGATGTCGCGCACCGCTTCGCGAATGTAATGGCCATCGGCCCAATAGACCGTACGGACCCATTCGCTCGTGTGGGTGTTGTACAGCGATACGGAGCGCGGTGCGAACGAAACGGCCGGAGCCGGCCTGATAAACGCGACCCCCGTAGCAGCCGCGGCGGCGCCCAAGACCCGGCGCCGGGTCACGAAAGATGATCGTTGCAATGGCTGGTCCCCCCGACAAACCCCGAAACCGCCTTAGCACCGCCTTGCCGGTCAAACAAGCCCGTTATGCAAAAACGCGGGCATTAAAGCCGCGGTTTGCCGATTTTTCCTGCTCCGGTTGATTGCTTCGCCGGGATCTTCAGCCGCGACGTTGGCCCTCTGGATCGTGCTGCGCGACCGGCGCTTGCCGGTTGGGATGGAGGCGCTGCCAGATCTCCGGGTCGCGGTCGTACACGTCCGGGACGAACTCGATCGCGCCGTCCGCGCCGAGGAACGCAGTCTGGTAAACCATGAACACCGGCACCGGCACCGGCAGCATCCGGCGATTGGTGGAGCCACCCGCGATACCCTTGTTGATCACCGCGACCGGTTGCCGAAGCAAGAGCGCCGCCAGATCGCGCGGGTTCTGCACCCGCACGCAGCCGTGGCTGCGGCGGCGATTGTCGCGAGCGAACAGAAACTTCTCCGGCGTGTCGTGCAGATAGACGTCGAACCGGTCCTCCATCTCGAATTTGAGCTGACCCAGGGCGGTCCCGTGTCCGGGCAATTGCTCGATCGCGCCGTTGCGGCGAAACACCATGTGATGCCGGTCAAGATAGTTCGGATCCCGATGCAGCCGGGGCAGGATTTCGCTGACGGCGATCGAGGGCGGCACGTTCCACGGCGGGTTGAACAGCAGGCTGTCGATGGTCGAGGCGAATTCCGGCGTCTGCTTGTCTGTTTGGCCGACGACGACGCGGGTCGTGAAAACCGGTCGATTGTCCCGGTAAAGCGTCAGCCGCGCATTGGCGATGTTGACCCAAACGCGGTCCGGCGGCAGGTTTCGCGGCAGCCAGCGCAAGCGTTCGAGGTTGACCTCGATCTCGCGCACCCGAGCCGCGTCGGTCGTTTCGGCGGCAGTCACCGGCAGGGCGCCCGGCAAGCCCGGGCCCGGCGCAGCGCTCGTCCGGTAGGTCTGCAAGGCGCGCTGCAGCGCGAGGTAGGCGGGCGAATGCGGCGCGAGTGCCTCGATCGCCGCCGCCGGGTCCGGGCTGTCGATCGCCTGGTCGAGCACCGCGGCAACGTCGATCGGCTCCGGCCGCAGATCTTCGTCATCCATGCGGATTTCGATCGGCAGCACGCCCCGCGCAAGCGCGTCTGCAAAGCCTAAAAAGGCGTCCGACTGCAGCAACTCGCGATCGATCGGCGACAATGTCGCCATGTTGCGCAGCAGCGACCCGTGAAACAGATCGGGGTCGAGGCCGTGATCGCCGGCTCGCAACACGGCATTCAACAACGCGGCCGCCTGAGCGGAGTGCGTCCCCCACACCGGCTCGTAATTGTGCGCCGCATAGAAGCGCCGCAGCAGCGCGCCGTGCAGCCGCTCGCCGGCAATCTCGAGGCCGCCGGCGCTCTCGAGGCGCGCCGCGATCTCGCCAACCGCGGACGCCGGGCCGGGCACCGCAGTCGGTTGCTGCAACGAGGTCGGGATCAGGACGGCCGCGGCGTCCGCCGGCGGCTCGGCGGCGACCCCGGTCACCGACAGCGCGCACGCGGCAATCATCGCCGCGCCGTATGCGGCCCAGCCGAGTTGCCCGTGACGCCCGTCCGCGGTCCAGGAGCGCGCGATCCGAGAGCCCGCGATCCAGGAGATTGCCAACACGACGACGACCTCGTTCCTAGCGTGATCCGCGCGCGCCGCGCGCGGATGGCAGATTGAAAAACGACACCCCGAGTCCGCGGGTTCCCGATTTGCCGGGCACGCACCCAACCCCGCACAGCCGTTTCGGGTAACCTACACGCAAATCGTTTGCAGAATATTGATAACGAAGCGATTGTCCAATCCGGATTCAGCCTAGCACAAACGTGGCTGCTGCGACCCTGGGCGCATGCTGAAACAGCGGCGGCCGGCGAGATGCCCGCTTGCGCCTTCCGCCGGCGGGGAGGCGTGGGGGAGATTGCGGGACCCGGTCGGGTCGTCAGGATTTTCGGATCCCGCTGGATTACGTGCCGCGGTCAGGCGGCTGATCCGGCGAACCCATTGCCCCGACGGAAATTTGCGATTCGTCAAGACCGGATTTCTGATGTAACAATTACGCCAATGTACATAAAGAGGGGGGCGACGATGCGCGCGGGTGCTGTAGCCGCGATAATCGCGGCTTCCGTGTTGGCCAGCGGCGCCGGTTGGGCGGCATGCCCGTCGGACACCGCAAAGCGGTCACAACATTGTGTAAATCTCGATTTGGTCCCGCAGATTTCGCGGCAGCTCGTGGCGGACGAGCACAATGCCGCACCGCCGAAGCAGGCGCCGGCGGCCAAGCCCGAGGTCGGTTATACCGGGCCGACGATCGGGATTAACCATATGGTCCGGCGGGCGCCCGAGGTCGGCTATCGCTGGTCGATCAACTAGCGCCACCGGTCGGCTCGGCTCACGCGTCGTCCGCGACGTCCTTCGGTCGCGGCCCGATATAGGCTGAGGACGGGCGGACGAGGCGCCCTTCCCGGCGCTGCTCCATCGCGTGGGCGAGCCAGCCGGCGCAGCGCGCCACTGCGAAGACCGGGGTGAATGCCTCGCGCGGCAGTCCGACGGCATCGAGCAGCAAGGCGGCGTTGATTTCGACATTGGGCTGCAAGGCCGGCCGGCCCGGCTTCAGGCGGGCGAAAGCGGCGGCGACTGCGCGCTCGACCTCGGCGGCGAAAGCGAGCCGCCCGGCATCCGGTCCGAGCGCGGGGCCGAGCCGCTCGAGGGCGGTGCGCAATACCGCAGCGCGGGGGTCGCCGAGGCGGAAGACGCGATGGCCGAAGCCCATCAACCGGGCGCCGCCGGAGAGCGACCGCTCGGCCCAAACGGCGACATCGCCGCTCGCCGCCGCCTCGTCGAGCATGTCGAGGGTCGGCCCCGGGGCGCCGCCGTGCAGGGGGCCGGTAAAGGCGCAATAGGCTCCGAGTGCGGCCGATACCAGCGAAGCGCCGCTCGAGGCGATGACCCGGGCGGTGAACGCCGAGGTGTTGAGGCCGTTGTCGATAACCGCGGTGAAATACGTGTCGAGCGCCTCGGCCATGGTCGGGGCTGCCGATGCTCCGGGCATCATGCGCAACAGATCATCGGCGGTGTCGCGTGTGGGGTCGGGGGCAATCGGGTCGGCATTGAGCCGGGTTCGCAACAGCGCGGCGATGGCGACCGGCAGAGTGGCGAGGATTTCGGCCGGCGCGGTGTCGTCGGGCAGGGCGGCAACTGCCAGCCTGACCCCTTCGGCGAGCGGCCGTCGCCGGGCCTCGCCCAGCCACTCGCCGAGCCGGGCGAAGGCGAGCGCCCGGCCGGCGCCGAGTTGGGCGCGCATCATGCTGCGGTCGAGGCCCGTGCCGGCAAAGCCATCCCATAAGAGGCCGACTGCGCCCTCGTAGCCGAAATCGGCGACAAGTTCGGGCAGAGTGTGCCCACGCACCCAGAGGATGCCGCGGGCACCGTCGCTGTGGCTCAGGATCGTCTCGGCGGCAACAAGCCCAGCCAGCCCGCTATCCATGATCGCCGCTCCTGTTGCCGCCGACGGTGTGGCCGATGCCGGCAGCTTAGCATGGCATTCGGACAGCCGCCCGCGGTCCGGAGGGTCCGGAGCGCCAGCTATTTTGCCGCGGCGGCGGGAGCCGGCGCG